>JAQTZL010000001.1:300000-587575 GCA_028687755.1 Candidatus Nanopelagicales bacterium | reverse complement strand
TGGTGGAACCACGACCGCATCCAGGAACGACTGAAGGGATTGAGCCCGGTCGAATACCGGACCCAATCCCTTCAAGTAGCCTGAGCCCACTCCCGCAATGAACTCCAACTTTCGGGGTTCAGTTCAGATGGATACCGGCCCTTCGTTATTGCTTGAGTAGGCAGTTACTCCGAGATAGTGATTGCGCGCTCTGGGCAGGTATTGACCGCCTGACGAACCTTTTCCTGCAAGTCTGCAGGAATCTCAACCATCAACAATTCACCGCGACCGCGATCATCATCTGTGAAGACTTCTGGGGCGATTTCATAGCAACGTCCGTGCCCTTGGCACAGATCTACATCAATTGCGACCTTCATTGTTATCCCTTCGTCTTCCACTGAAGTGGCAAGTAATCAATTCCGCGAAGTGCTGATGGCACCCATTCAATGGTTTCACCCGGCTTGACTTCGTAGAACGGAATGCGCTTGTGCCATTCGCGAATGACGGTGCGCAGTTCCATTCGTGCCAGGTGTGAACCGAGGCAACGGTGTGGTCCTGCTCCGAAGGCAAGGTGTGCCTTGTCACCGCGAGTGAGGTCAAGGTTGAGTGACTCTGGCACTTCTTCCTCAACGTTGCCTGAAGCCAAGCACGCAACCATGAAGGTGCCCTTGGAAATTGGGCAGCCACCAAGTTCGGTGTCTTCCTTGGCAACGCGCATCACGCTCATCACTGGGGTTTCCCAGCGAAGGAGTTCTTCAACAACGTTCTCAACCTGTGATGGATCGTCATGGAGAAGTTGTTGGGTCTCAGGATGCGTTGCGATGTAGTAGAACATCGCCTGCAAAGAGATGGTTACGGTGTCCAGACCTGCTGCGAGCAGGAAGAACAACACACTGCACTGCTCTTCTTCTGTGAGCTTGCGGCCATCAACTTCGGTTGTGGTGAAGTAGGTGATCAGATCGTCGCGTGGGTTGACCTTGCGATCTTCAACTTCTGCAGCGAAGCGAGCGAACATCTGCGGCACAACTTCTGCCTGAATGCGCTGGCCTTCGGAGAAAGAGCCACCAACGATTTCTGGGCGGATCAGTACGTCTTTCCAGTAAATCAACATCTGAAGTTCTTCAGACGGCAAACCAAGCAGATCTAGGAAGGTCATGCAAGGCAGTGGCACTGCAAGGCCTTCATTGACTTCAACTTCGCCGTTGTCGATGAATGCATCAATGAACTTGTTAACTGCAACTTCAACCTTTGGCTGGAGTTCGGCCATCTTCTTTGGTGAGAAGAGTGGGTCGAGCAAGCGGCGGTACGTGGTGTGTAGCGGTGCCTGAATTTCTTGCGGAATTGCATGCACATCTGGGCCGTACGCGAATACCTCACTTGAGTAGGTATCAACATCGCGCAGCAACTGACCGATGTCATCGCGGTGCAGCACTGCAGCGGTTGGGCCCTTCTTGCCACCAGCCCAGCGGTGCGTTTTGAAGTCAATGCGACCTTCTTTACGCAAATTGGCGTAGTAGCCACGTGGATCAGATGAGCGCTCTGCTTGCCATACGGCAAACGGCGATACTGGCCGTGGCTCTTGGGTCGTTGATTCCGCCATCGTGATCTCCTTCGGCTTTACTTCGTTGGGCTGTTGCGTACAAGTTCAGTGTCAACGCCAATGCGCCCCGAGTTACGTGCACCCATGGGCTTACCCAATGGTGCATCGCGACCGTCGAGCACGTCGGTGAAGAAGCGTTCGTTTTCTGCTTGCCAGTGTTTCATTTCTTGTGGCAAGTCGTCTTCGTAATGAATGGCTTCACTTGGGCACACGGGTTCACATGCGCCGCAGTCGATGCATTCGTCCGGATTGATGTACAGCATCCGGTCGCCTTCATAAATACAGTCGACCGGACATTCCTTTGTGCACGTCCGATCAAGGACGTCGATGCAAAGTTCGGTGATGACGTACGCCACCTGGGAGCTCCTCAAACGTGTGGTGCTAGTTCACGCGACAACACGACCGTGTGTATCACTTGAGAGACAACCTTGGTCGATCGTCCTAGCGCTGAATTCCGGAGCATACTTTCGAGTCGTGAGGTGGGGCAAGGGTTTGTGTCAACTAATCCTCGAAGATTTTGGTAAATCGTGAGGGGTTACACGGTGCTCAGACTTGAGACTCAAGAATGAGACATCTCATGAGAGAGATCACGATTGTGGTCTCGCGGTCTGGATTCCTTGAGACGCCCTAGGCGCGAAAGGTGTAGCGGCCAGCCACGATTGAGACGTTGACCTCTTGGAGTCGGCCTTGGACGTCATCGAGGAGGGCTCGCACCTGAGAGCGCAGGCGCCCATCGGCATTTCCGGGAGGATCCAGAACTGGAATGACGAAGTTTTGTACCCACTGCCGGGCTTGATCCTCCGTGAGCCGCTTGCGAGTGAGCAGATGGAGCTGCTCGAGCAGCCAGGTAATGAGCTCGTCGGCCGAGAGGTCGTCTCGGACCTGACCTGCGCGCTGGCCCTCTTGCAAGGTCGGCAGCAGGATCGATGCCATCAGCCCCTGCACGGCTTCTATTAACCCCGCGGTGCGCGGTGACTTCATCAACATCTGTAGGTGTCGATCTTGGATTGTTTGGCGGATGGTGAACGCAAAGATCTCTTCCACTTGCTGTGCCACCGTTGTCGCACGAGCAACGGCCTCGCGACATTGATCAGCATGACCACTCACAAGAGCAAGTGCTGTGCGCCGCAACAGCTCTTCACGTGAACCCAGATACCGATACGCAGTTGCTCGAGAAACTCCAGCAGCTTTGGCGACTGCTTCGACGGTGACGTCATTGATGTCGGTGCCTTCTAGTGCTTGCAAATGCTCCATCAGCCCAGCATCGAGGCGTTGTTGCACGGTCTGATTCAACGTTTCGGTGGCTATGGACACGAATAGTTCCTTTGGTTGCGCGTGGGGAGACAAATCCTATGAATGAGTCTTGGGAATGTCTCAAAGTAGAGACAATCAATGGAAATCGTCAATCCTTGTCGCCAGGAATGAACCCATAAGGTGACGCCACGAGAAAAGCTGGAGGGTTGTAGTGAAGTCAAACGGTGTAGTCGTGATCGTGGGTGCAGGTCTTGCGGGTATTCGCACGGCAGAGGAATTGCGCCGCCTTGGGCACACGGGTCGCCTCGTGATGGTGGGGACCGAAGCATTGCCACCTTATGACCGACCGCCCCTTTCCAAAGGTGCGCTTGCAAAAGAAGGCGCCACACCACCATTTCTCTTGGCGCAAGATGCACTTGATGCACTCAATCTTGAATTGCAGCTCAGCACAGAAGCTGTGGGTGTCGACACTGTTGCGCACACGGTTGCACTTGCTGATGGAAGTTCAATTGATTACGACGTACTTGTGATCGCGACAGGTGCGCACCCGCGCATGCTTCCCGGTGCACCTGTGCGCGATGGATTACATGTATTGCGCACCTTTGATGATTCACAGCGCATTGCCGCGGACATTCGCCGAGGTGGACGCTTAGTCGTGATTGGTGGGGGCTTCATTGGTTGTGAAGTTGTTGCAACAGCACGTTCTATGGGCGCTGAGGTTTCCATGATTGAAGCGCTCTCAACTCCGTTGCAGTTGCCTGTCGGTCAATTTATTGGCAATTACGTTGCTGATTTGCATCGTGAACAAGGCGTTGATCTACATTGTGATTCGCTTGTGACACGTTTAGTAGGCGATGAGCGCTTGGAAGGCGTTGAACTCTCAACTGGTGAAGTCATCGAATCCTCTGCAGTGGTTGTTGGCTTAGGTGTTGCTCCAAGCGTTGATTGGTTAAAGGATTCTGGCTTACATATTGACAACGGTGTTCGTTGCGATTCATCCGGTCGAACTTCTGCAACTGATGTTTTCGCAGTTGGCGATGTAGCGCATTGGAAGTCCACAACTGGGCGCGAAGGTCGTCATGAGCACTGGACTTCGGCAATTGATCAGGCCCGTGTGGTTGCGGCCAATATCTTGTCCAGCGGCGATGACCCCCTTGAGCAACTCCACGATCTGCCGTACTTCTGGAGCGACATGTACGGACTCAAACTTCAAGCCTTGGGTTGGCCGGGTGGTTCATATGAAACCCATGTGATGCATCTTGGGCCCAATAAAGACAAGCTTGTGGTGCTCTATAGCGATGATGATCGTTTCATTGGCGCTGTCGGAATCAGTGCGCCGCGCATCGTGATGTCCACCCGAGCCTTACTCCAAACCAGCACCTCAATTGACGAAGCTAAGGCGACCTTGCTGTCTGCCTAATTCGGGTGAAACTGGTTCGCAAAAACTGTTGTGGCCCGTCGCATTCATTGCTAGCGTCGTCTCACTCGCGAGACAGAACCTCATTCTGTCCGCTTCTTTTCAGTCTCTAAGGAGTTACACATGGCCGGTCGGGTCGAAGGCAAGGTTGCAGTAGTCACGGGCGCTGCTCGTGGACAAGGTCGTAGTCACGCGGTGAAGTTGGCCGAAGAAGGCGCCGACATCATTGCCCTGGACTGGTGCCAAGACCTCGCAACCGTGAACTACCCACAGGCTGGCGTAGAAGATCTTGCAGAAACCAAGCGCATCGTTGAAGCCCTTGGCCGTCGCATCGTGACCTTTCAGACCGACGTGCGCGATCGCAATGCTGTGATGGATGCAGTTAATGCAGGCGTCAGCGAACTTGGTCACTTGGAAGTTGTTGTGGGTAACGCTGGTATTGCTCCCCTTGGTCGCGACATCGCACCAACAGCCTGGTTTGACTCCGTTCAGGTCATGCTGTCTGGCGTAACAAACGTGTTCGAGGCTGCCTTCCAGCACATGCATGAAGGTGCATCAATGATCGGCATTGGTTCGGTTGCCGGTTTGATGCCAGGCGGCACCGATACTCCATCAAGTGGACCTGGTGGTGGCGGTTACTCACATGCAAAGCGCGGCGTTGCTCGTATGGTTCATGACCTTGCCATGCATATGGCGCCTCTCATGATTCGCGTAAATGCGATTCACCCAACAAACTGCAATACCGACATGCTGCACAGCCCAGCGATGTACAAGACCTTCCGCCCAGATCTTGAGAACCCAACTCGCGAGCAGGCAACGAAGGCTTTCTACGCACTCCAGCGCATGCCAATTCCATATATCGAGCCAATCGATATCAGCAACGTGGTGCTGTTCCTTGCTTCTGATGAGTCACGCTACGTGACAGGTCAGCAGATCAAGGTTGATGGCGGCGGTTTGCTTGCGGCCAGTAACTCAGGCGCTCCTCAGTAAGCACAAGTAGTTGAAGGTGGGTGCGGATCTTTCGGGATTCGCACCCACCTTGTTTTATGTCACGATATGAAACAGTGCACGAATTGACGCTCGAAGGGCGATGGCGATGACGATTGAGAACGCACCGGTGGTGGTGTGGGATCAACGCGCGCGTTTATGGTCAAGCGGCAGCTATGCAACTGGCGGATCTCCTTGGGGATTGATTCGCTTGAAGCCGGCAATGCAAGGGTTCGCAAAGGCGCTGGTTTCTGCTGGTTCGCAAGGATTGCGCCCAGCGTCGGAAACTGAAATGCGCGCGGCGCGGGCATTGGTGCATCGTGGCTTGGCGCACCCGCAATCACAGCATCGCCAACATCAGTGGGATGTTGACGTTGTGGTGCCTGCGCATGATCGGGTTGATGCACTTGATGAGTGTTTGCGGTCACTCCAAGGTTTGCGGGTCGTTGTTGTCGATGATCATTCGCAAGATTCAAGCGCAGTGGCTGAAGTCGTCCATCAGCGCGAAGCTCGAGTAATCGTTCGCGAAGTGAATGGCGGCCCAGCGGCTGCGCGAAATTCGGGAATTATTACGACAACCGCAGAGTTCATCGCCTTTGTTGATTCTGATTGCACCGTTCCATCATTTTGGCTCGATGCATTGATGCCGCTGTTTGACGATCCCATGGTCGGTGCAGTTGCGCCGCGTATTCGACCGCGCATTGAAGATGAAAGCTTGACCACAAAGTTTGAAAATGTAGCAAGTGCCCTTGATATGGGTGCACATGCCGAAGTGGTGCGCATCGGTGGGCAGTTGGCGTATCTCCCTGCAGCAGTGATGATCGTTCGTCGTTCAGCGATCCCTGAAGGCGGTTTTCATGAAGAGCTGCGCCTTGGCGAAGATGTTGACTTCATTTGGCGCATGGTTGAACAGGGTTGGCAGGTTCGATACGAACCGAGAGTCATCGTCGAGCATGAATTGCGTGGTGACTTTCTCGAGCTGCTTAAACGGCGCTTTGATTACGGCACCTCAGTAGTTGATTTAGACACTCGGCATCCTGGCGCTTTAACTCCAGCACGTATTTCAGGTTGGAATCTCATCGCTGCTGCAGGCGTTGCCATGGGTCAACCCGGAATCGTGTTGTCAGCATTAGGTACCGCAACGCATGTCTTGCAAGACAAGCTTCATCGCGAACATGCGCCGCTCGTGCTCACGCCATTCTTTGTAGCCAAGACGCTGCAGGCGGATGCTCATGCAGCGGGGCATATTTTGCGTCGCGAATATTGGCCACTTGGTTGGGCTCTGTTGGCAGCAAGCCCAAAGGCTCAAGGCGTTGGCGGTCGAGTGGCAAAGCTTGCTGCTGCATCGATGGTGTTGCCGCTTCTTCATGAATGGCGCATAACAAAGCCAGATATTGATCCGGTGCGATTTATCGGAATGCGCTTACTGGCCGATGCTGCTTATGGTTCAGGAGTGTTGGCGAAGAGTGCGCAAAGTCGATCGATTCGAGCGTTGAAACCACAGGTGCGGTTCCCGCTGCCCACAGCCAGGCCAGCCCTATCAGATGAGCGCGATAAGGGCGTCATAACGAGCAAGAGCCTGGTCAACAGCTTGAAGAAAAAGTTTTTCGCCTAATTGTGCAGTTGCCTGAGTTGGATCACCCAAGATTCCGTTAGCACTGATTGCTCGAACGCCGCCATCTTGCATGGACGCGAGAATTTCATTGAGCAGTTGCGTGTTACCAGGTTCAGCACGATCGAACTTCACTCGCGTTGGGTCAAGATGCAACATCAACGAGGTTTCCTGATAACCCGCATGTGTGTCACGAGCATCGCCACGCAATCCGGTGTACGCAACGAGGTAACTCTCAGCTTTGGCAAGATTGAGCGCTGCGGTTAGGGCCTCGCTATTACCGCCGTGACCATTGACGAAGAGCACGGCCTGCCAATAGCGGCTCGCGTCACGAATGAGTTCGGTCAATACGGTGGTGAGTGCTGCTGTGCCAATGGAAAGTGTGCCGGTGAAGTCACTGTGTTCACCGCTTGCTCCATACGCAACGAGTGGTGCAAGCCCTGAGTTGGTTGTGCGGGCATGAAGCTCATTCGCAATTGCTTGCGCGATCACGCTGTCGGTGTCGAGAGGCAAGTGCGGACCGTGTTGTTCAACACTGCCCAGCGGAATGATTAAGACCTTACGCTCGAGTGCGTGCGCATCAGGCCACGTGAGATCGCCGAGTTCACTCACCCGTGAAACCCACCATCAACCTTCAGCGAAAGCCCGGTAGTTCCAGAAGCCGCAGGGGAGCACAGCCAAGCGACTGCGGAAGCAATTTCACTTGGTTCAAGTAAGCGGCCAAGGCGCTGGTTTTGAATAAATCCATCAGCTGACTTCAAGTCATAGGCAACAGCAGTGCGATTCAAGAGCTGTGTTTTCGTGCTGCCAGGAAGCACAGTGTTTGCAGTGATCCCGGTTGAACCAAGATCTGCTGACAGGGATTTCACAAACCCTTCGGCTGCATGCTTTGCGGCGACATACGAAGCCAACTGCGGCAATCCACGTTCACCTGCAGATGAGGTCACTGCAACAAAGCGACATAGGTGCGGTGTTGGTGATTTCAACAGCACGGGGATTGCTGCCTGAGCAAGGTTCACAACGCCATAGAGATTCACGGCGAGATCAAGATCAAAGGACTCTCGGGATTGTTCCCATGCCCAACCATCCGTTGCAATGATGCCGGCAACAGCAACTGCAACCTGAAGTCGATCTCCGGCAAGTGCCACGAGTGCATTCACATCTTTTGCGCTACGTACATCGCAAATTGCAGTGATGACTTCAGCGCCTTCGTCGCGGCAAGCGTCGGCACTGTCTTGCAGATCATCCTGTGATGCCAATGGGTAACTCAGGCCTGCAACTGATTTTGGATCAGAAACATCGCCGAGTACGAGATCCCAGCCGTTCTTGGCCAACACCAGTGCAACGGCCGCTCCAATGCCGCGTGCGGCACCAGTGACAACAGCAACAGGGCGTGAACTGGCGGTCATGTGACGTCCTTAAATCCGGCGGCTAAAGCGGTGAATGCTTGGGTAAGTAAATCGGAAAGATCCGATCCCTCATCCTGTAGCCACTGTTCGTGCGCGGCAAGTGCGGCCCCAAGGGCTGCATGCCCGACAGTTCGGGGGAGCAGGTGATCACTAGGCACGGCCATCCGCTGAGTGACAAAATCTTCAACAACAGCCCGCCATTGGGTGTAGCGAATACTTGCGCGAGCAGTTAGGGCAGGAACGCTCAGGATCAGTTGCATGCGGGCGCGGTGCGGAATTACTTGATCTGCGGGTAAGTCATTGAAGGCCACCACGGCTTGGCGCAGCGCATCCATCATTGGCACTGAGCTGGGAACTGCGTGCAGATTGGCCGCAAGGCCTGAAAGGGCATCATCGAAGTTGCCCCACACCACGTCGGCCTTGGATTCGTAGTATCGAAAGAAGGTTCGGCGGCTGATGCCAGCTTGGGCGGAGATGTTATCGACACTGGTGTTGTCGAAGCCTTGGGTGACGAACAGGTGCAGGCCGATCTGGCAGAGCTCATCGTGGGTGGTCACAGGGGGGCGACCAGCAATTGGTCGCGTTGGGATGTCGGTGGTCATCAACGCCCCTCTCGTGGTCACTGAAGTGACCTGAGTCACAAAAGAGATCCCTTGGACCCCGTGCTTTCTGCACTCAGTGCCACTACTGTGACGGGTTACAGAAGAAATTGCATCCTTTTTGGAGGAATTCATGAACACTGCACCAGCATCAGTAGTGGTTGAAACCGTCGTTGAAGATCTGCTTGAAGATGTCTCCATCGATGGCATGTGCGGCGTGTACTAAGCCGAACAATGGCTGCTTCTACCGTCATTGAATTGGAGTTCGATGCGGATGCCGCATGGTCCCTGCATGAATCGGTAGCCGTACGACCTGAACGTTTTGGTGCGTTGCTGTATGACTTTCGCACCCGACGTTTGACCTTTGTAAAAGATCCAGTGCTTCAACGTGTGATCGATGCGCTGCCTGATTCACCATCAGCGCGTGCAGCATTGGACATCGCAAATGTTCCTGCAGCTGATCATGATCGCTATTTACAGGCACTTGCTCGTCTTGTTGAGACATCAATGCTGACACCACGGCAAGAAGGAAAACTGGCATGAGTGCACCTACCGTGGCCACTGGGCGCGACCTGCTCGCTGAATTTGAGCGAGGCCTAGATGCGCCCATTTGTTTGACCTGGGAATTGACCTACGCCTGCAACCTGGCCTGTGTGCACTGCCTTTCGAGTTCAGGTCGTCGCGATCCACGAGAGCTCAGCACTGCTGAAGCAAAAGCGATTATTGATGAACTTGAGCGTTTGCAGGTGTTTTACGTCAATATCGGCGGTGGTGAGCCAACGGTGCGTTCAGATTTCTGGGAACTTGTTGACTACGCAGTCGCGCACAAGGTTGGTGTGAAGTTCTCAACAAACGGTGTGCGTTTGGATAAGAAAGCTGCTGCGCGCATTGCTGCTACAGATTACGTCGATGTGCAGATTTCCCTTGATGGTGCAACTGCTGAAGTCAACGATGCAGTTCGCGGTGAAGGATCCTTCAAGACAGCCTTGCAAGCACTCGACAACTTGGCTGAAGCGGGTGCTTCTGATTTCAAGATTTCTGTCGTTGTCACGCGTCACAACGTTTCTCAGCTTGATGAGTTCAAGAAGCTTGCCGATGATCGCGGTGCTTCACTTCGCTTGACTCGCCTTCGTCCATCAGGTCGTGGAGCAGACACCTGGGATGAATTGCATTTGCTGCCAGGTCAGCAACGTGAGTTGTATGACTGGCTCGTTGAGCATTCCGGTGAAGTGCTTACTGGTGACTCGTTCTTCCATCTTTCGGCCTATGGCCAAGCGCTACCTGGTTTGAATCTTTGTGGCGCTGGGCGAGTGGTGTGTTTGATTGATCCGGTTGGCGATGTGTACGCCTGCCCATTTGCGATCCATGAAGAATTCCTGGCCGGCAACCTGCGCGACGCTGGTGGGTTCACACCGATCTGGCGTGAGTCAGCACTCTTTAGCAGTTTGCGTGAACCACAAACCGGTGGAGCCTGTGCATCCTGTGATCACTACAGCTCATGCCGTGGTGGTTGTATGGCAGCAAAGTTCTTTACTGGTTTGCCACTCGATGGTCCAGACCCAGAATGTGTTGTGGGCTATGGCGAGCAAGCTCTGGCAGCACGTGGAGATATTGCGCTACCAAAGCCAATTGCTGATCACAGTCGCAGCATTCCGCTGACTGTAATAAAGCCGAAAAATGCTCCAGTGCCTGCATGCGCAGAAGATCCACTGGTGGGTTTTGACCCAAATGCGCTTGATTCCAGCGAAGTTGCAGTTGCCGCTTCGGCTCTCTCATAAGAAATGTGATTGATCAATGGCAAACGAATGGTTTGAAACCGTAGAGATCGCACGGCAGCGTGCGCAAAAGCGGATTCCAAAATCGGTGTATAAGGCACTGGTTGCTGGGTCAGAAAAAGGTGTCACTCTCGATGCGAACCTCGCAGCGTTTGCTGCGTTAGGTTTCGCTCCACATGTTGCTGGCCAATACGCACAACGTGACCTTGGCGTGCATGTCTTGGGCCAAAACCTTTCAATGCCAGTGATGATTTCACCAACCGGTGTGCAAGCAGTGCACCCTGACGGTGAGGTTGCGGTTGCTCGCGCAGCTGCAGCACGTGGCACAGCGATGGGGCTTTCCTCTTTTGCCAGCAAGCCCATTGAAGAAGTCACAGCAGTGAACTCTCAGGTCTTCTTTCAGATCTATTGGTCTGGCCCGCGTGAACTCATCGCACAGCGGGTGCAGCGCGCGAAGGATGCAGGCGCTGCCGGCATCATCTTGACTCTGGATTGGTCCTTCTCATACGGACGCGACTGGGGCAGTCCGCAGATTCCCGATCGCATGGGTCTGAAGACCATGATCAAGCATTTCCCTGAAGCCGTGCCTCGCCCGCGTTGGCTGTGGAATTACGCCAAGACAGGGCGGCCTCCTGCATTGTCAGTACCAAACATGGCTGGCATCGGGGAGAAAGCACCTACGTTCTTCGAGGCGTATGGCGAATGGATGCAAACACCGCCGCCAACCTGGGAAGACGTGGCCTGGCTGCGTTCACTCTGGGATGCGCCATTCATGCTCAAGGGGATCATGCGCCTTGATGATGCGCGTAATGCAGTTGATGCAGGCGTCAGTGCAATCTCGGTTTCCAACCACGGTGGCAACAACATCGACAGCACTCCGGCCAGCATTCGCGCGTTGCCAACCTTGGCTGATGCTGTAGGGGATCGGGTCGACCTCGTCCTGGATGGCGGCATTCGCCGCGGAAGTGATGCCGTGAAGGCCGTAGCTCTCGGCGCCAAGGCAGTCATGCTCGGCCGTGCCTACCTGTGGGGCCTTGCGGCTAACGGACAGGCGGGCGTTGAGAACGTTCTGGACGTCATGCGCAATGGCATCGACTCAACAGTGCTGGCCCTTGGGAAGCCTTCTGTGGCAGCCCTAGAGCCATCTGATGTGATCGTGCCAAAGGATTTCATTCTTCGCTTAGGCGAGTAGCGAAGCCCCAGTCAACATAAAAGAACCCGAGTAGCCACTGGCCACTCGGGTTCTTTTCTTTGTTTAAGGCTCAGACGCGATGAAATTTAGACCCGACGGAAGATCAGTGCCTTCTTTACTTCGGCAATTGCCTGGGTGATTTCAATGCCACGTGGGCAAGCGTCAGTGCAGTTGAAGGTAGTGCGGCAGCGCCACACGCCTTCCTTTTCGTTCAAGATCTCCAGACGACGCTCAGCTGCAGCATCGCGACTGTCGAAGATGAACCGGTGAGCGGCAACGATTGCTGCTGGGCCAAAGTACTGATCGTCAGTCCAGTAGACCGGGCATGAGGTTGTGCAGCACGCGCACAGGATGCACTTGGTGCCATCGTCAAACTTTGCACGATCTTCAGCTGACTGAATGCGTTCCTTGGTTGGCTCATGACCATCAGGAATCAAGAACGGCAATACCGAGCGGTACGCAGCGAAGAACGGTTCCATGTCGACCACAAGATCCTTCTCAAGTGGCAGACCTTGAATCGCTTCAATGCTGATTGGCTTGGTGATGTCCAGATCCTTGACCAGCGTCTTGCAGGCAAGGCGGTTGCGGCCGTTGATGCGCATGGCATCGGAACCACAAATACCGTGACCACAGGAACGGCGGAACGTCAGCGATCCATCAATCTCGCCCTTGATTCGGGAGAGTGCATCAAGTACGCGATCGGTTGGGTACAACGCGAGCGTGTAGGTCTCGTAATGCGGCTCGGAATCAACCTCTGGGTTGAAACGACGGATCTTGAAGGTGACATCCGATGCCACCAACACTGGGGTTTCTGGAACTACAACTGCAGCAGTCATTAGTACTTACGCTCCATTGGTTGGTAACGGGTGACGACAACAGGCTTGTAATCAAGCTCGACAACCGCGTTGCCTTCTGCTTGCTCCTTGCGGTAAGCCATGGTGTGACGCATGAAGTTCACGTCGTCGCGGGTTGGGTAGTCCTCGCGAGCGTGACCGCCGCGGGATTCCTTGCGTTCAAGTGCGCTCACGACAAGAACCTCAGCAAGATCAAGCAAGAAGCCAAGTTCAATGGCTTCGAGCAGATCGGTGTTGTAGCGAACGCCCTTGTCTTGGATTGAGACATTGCGGAAACGGCGCTGCAATTCTTGAACATCGCTGAGTGCTTGTTTCAGGGTTGCTTCGGTGCGGTACACCTGAGCGTTCATATCCATGGTTTCTTGCATTTCCTTGCGGAGCACTGCAATGCGCTCGCCACCAGTTGATGAACGAAGCATTTCGATCATCGCGATGGTCTTGCCTGCAGGATCTTCAGGAAGGGGAGTGTGGGTAACCGTGTTTGCATAATCCGCAGACGCGATACCTGCACGACGACCAAACACGTTGATGTCGAGAAGTGAGTTTGTGCCAAGGCGGTTTGCGCCATGAACAGAAACACAGGCACATTCGCCAGCGGCGTACAAACCTGGAACAACATCTGTGTTGTTGCGAAGGACGCGAGCATCGATATCTGTTGGGATACCACCCATTGCGTAGTGCGCAGTTGGGAACACTGGAACGAGTTCGGTTACTGGATCTACACCAAGGTACGTGCGCGAGAACTCGGTGATGTCAGGGAGCTTCTCTTCGATCTGCTCACGTGGAAGGTGAGTGAGGTCGAGGTAGACGTAGTCCTTGTTTGGACCAGCGCCGCGGCCTTCACGAACTTCTTGCACCATTGCTCGAGCAACCATGTCGCGTGGAGCGAGATCCTTGATCGTTGGCGCAACGCGCTCCATGAAGCGCTCGCCTGTTGCGTTACGAAGAATGCCACCTTCGCCGCGTGCACCTTCGGTAAGCAGTACACCAAGTCCAGCAAGACCTGTTGGATGGAACTGGTAGAACTCCATGTCTTCCAGCGGAAGACCCTTACGCCAGATGATGCCCATGCCATCGCCGGTCAGAGTGTGCGCGTTGGACGTGGTCTTGAAGACCTTGCCGAAGCCACCTGATGCAAACACCACACTCTTGGCCTGGAAAACGTGGATCTCACCTGTTGCCAATTCATAAGCAACGACACCTGAAGTGGTTTCTTTGCCATCAACTTCAGTGGTGACCAGGTCAAGTACGTAGAACTCGTTGTAGAACTCAACGCCAGCCTTGATGCAGTTCTGGAAGAGCGTCTGCAAAATCATGTGGCCAGTGCGGTCCGCTGCGTAACACGAGCGACGCACTGCAGCTTCACCATGGTTACGGGTGTGACCACCGAAACGGCGCTGGTCAATGCGACCTTCTGGGGTGCGGTTGAACGGAAGACCCATCTTTTCCAGATCGAGGACTGCGTCGATGGCTTCCTTGCACATTACTTCCGCTGCGTCTTGGTCAACGAGGTAGTCGCCGCCTTTAACAGTGTCGAAGGTGTGCCATTCCCAGTTGTCTTCCTCAACGTTGGCAAGGGCAGCACACATGCCGCCCTGTGCTGCGCCGGTGTGCGAACGAGTTGGGTACAACTTAGTCAACACAGCAGTGCGCGCACGGCCACCTGACTCAAGTGCGGCGCGCATTCCTGCGCCACCTGCTCCAACGATCACTACGTCATAGACATGTGTCTGCATGGTGCTTTAGCTCCTAAGCGCTTCGACGGTACTAACCGATGTTTGGATCGAAGGTAAAGATGACAAGGGTTCCGAGAATGATGGTGAAAGCTGATGCTGTGTACAGCAGCATCTTTAACCAGAAACGCACGTTGTTGCGTTCGGCATAGTCATTGATGATCGTGCGAAGTCCGTTAGTGCCGTGAATCATTGCGAGCCACAGCATGGTTAAGTCCCATGCTTGCCAAAACGGGCTAGCCCAACGGCCTGCAACGAAAGCAAAGTTAATGCGCTGAACGCCACCATCAAGAATGTTCATGATGATTAAGTGCCCGAGCACGAGCACAATCAAAATAATGCCGGAGATACGCATAAACAACCACGAGTACAACTCGAAGTTACTGCGCTGGTGGTTACGACCATCGCTGCGCGGAGCTTCGATTGAGAAGCCTGAGTTCACTGTGCTACTCATGATGCGCTCCCGAACAGGTTCTCGAAGGTGTGCTTCATCATGAAGTAGAAGCCCGGAATCATCACGACAAACCAGATAGCCGCAATCACCCAAGTCATCTGACGCTGCAGGCGTGGGCCCTTGCTCCAGAAATCGATGAGGATGATGCGAAGACCATTGAGTGCGTGAAAGAGCACTGCGCCAACCAAGCCAACTTCAAGTAAGTTGACGATTGGGGTCTTGTACGTCGCGATCACTAAGTCGTACGAGTTGGGAGACACGCGCACGAGCGCAGTGTCCAACACGTGGACGAAGAGGAAAAAGAAGACAGCCACGCCAGTGACGCGATGTAGGACCCAAGTCCACATACCTTCGCCACCGCGGTAGAGCGTTCCGACCTTCGAGGTCACGCCCACCTCCTGATGAGTTCAAGATTGCTTCTTGGCATTCAAGATGCAAAGGAAACGATAGCCGTGTCAAAGGGCCACCTGTACCGCGGGATTGCGTGATTACGCTTACATCAACCGTCGGGGTGAAATGCATCAATGGACCCAAGTAACCTTCGATGCCGTGACTGCTTCCTCTGAAGGCCTAGTGCTGGCCGGCGAATTCGAAGAACCCACCCGAGAGGCCTGGCGTGTTGAGGTCGACAAGGCAATTAAGGGGGGTGACTTTGACAAGATTTTGGTCTCCACGACCCTTGATGGCATTCGCATCGAGCCGCTCTATACGGCTGATGACATTGCTGTGGAAGGTGATGAGTCAGGGTTCCCTGGCTTTGCCCCACTTACCCGAGGTGGCCAAATCGTGCCTCGCGTCGATGGTGCTTGGGATATCCGTGCTTGTGTCACGCATCCAGATGCGGCAGTTGCCAACGCTCATGCGCTGACTGAACTTCGCAATGGCGCGACCAGTTTGGAACTCATTCTTGACCTTGATGGCGAGGGAGCTGGCATCAGCGTTCGCTCTAAGGCTGACCTAGACCGAGTGCTGAGCGAAGTACTCCTTGATATTGCGCCAATCTCGATTCGCGCTGGTGCCTACTCAATCGTTGCCGCTGAATGGCTGAACCTGATCCTCGTCGATCGCGGGATTCAGGGTGTTCAGGCCGCTGGTTGCCTAGGCATTGATCCGATTGCCGCTTTGGCAACACAAGGAGAGGTTCCTCAAGGACTCAATGAGGCCATCGTTGAGGGTGTTTCACTTGTGCAGACCTCGACGACTCCACGTCTTCGAGTCTTCCGTGCCTCATCAGTTGCAGCCGCCGAAGCGGGAGCTAGTGAAGGCCAAGAACTCGCCTTTGCGTTGGCAAGTGCCACCACCTACCTGCGGGCAATGACCAACGCTGGGGTAGATGTCGCCACCGCGGCCAGCCATATCGTGTTGGAAGTTGCTGCAGATGTTGACGTCTTCGCAACGATCGCCAAGGTTCGTGCCCTTCGCCACTGCTGGTCGACCGTGCTGCAAGCAAGCGGACTCACCGTTGATGCGCAGTACCCTGGGCTAGTTCAGGTTGCAGCGCATGCAGGTGGCCGCTGGCTCACCGTGGTTGACCCTTGGGTGAACCTGCTTCGCGGAACTGCGGCAACCCTTGGTGCAGTTGTCGGTGGAGCTGACACGCTCACCGTCGCTGCATTTGATAGCGGAACCGGATTGCCAAGTGATCTTGGTCGCCGTCTTGCGCGTAACACGCAGTTGCTGTTGCAAGACGAATCAGGCATTGGCCGCGTGATGGATCCAGCAGGCGGGAGTTACTACGTCGAAACATTGACGGATGCCTTTGCTGCGGTGGGTTGGAAGGGTTTCCAGACCATCGATGCTGACGGTGGCTTAGTTTCAGTGCTTTCAAAAGGCACCTTCCAGTTGCAGGTTGCTGAAGTTGCTGCAAAGCGCGACAAGCTGATTGCAACGCGCAAGCAACCCATCACTGGTGTGAGTGAGTTTCCGTTGATTGGCGAGCGTCGCCCTGATGTAGCTGCAGCACCTGCAGCAGATACTCGCGAAGGTATTCGTTTGCCAGGAACTGCAACCACGGCAGATCCGTTGAAGGCTCGTCGTCTTGCTGAGCCATATGAAGCACTGCGCACTGCGGCAGAAGCTGCCAAAGTTACGCCAACAATCTTCTTGGCAAATATTGGCACTGGTCCTTCCTATGTTGCTCGCGCGACCTTCTCTAGCAACTTGTTTGGCTCGGGCGGTGTTGATTCAGTTGGTGATGGTGGTTATGCCAATGCCGATGACGCAGCAGCAGCCTTTAAGGCTTCCGGTGCTCAAGCTGCAGTGATTTGCGGAACTGATGCTGCATACGGCGAACAAGCAATTGCTTATGCAACTGCGCTGAAGTCTGCAGGTGCCAAGTTCGTGTACCTCGCTGGTCGCCCAGGAGATGCCAAAGCTGATTACGAAGCAGCTGGCATTGATGACTTCGCATATATGGGAGTCGATGTTCTTTCCACCCTGCAACGCCTACACACCACGTTGGGAGTCTCTCAATGACGACCGTTCCTGATTTCACTGGCATTGAGCTTGGCCCGCGGGTTGCTCACAACGATCGCGCAGCTTGGGTTGATGCGGTTACCAAACTGACAGGCTCAGAGCCTGACAAGTTGGTGTGGGAAACACCTGAAGGTATTGATGTGAAGCCGTTGTATTCAGTTGCAGACCTTGAAGGCCTTGATCATCTGCGTACGTTGCCAGGACTTGCTCCGTTCTTGCGTGGCCCGTACCCAACGATGTATGTCAATCAGCCATGGACCTTGCGTCAGTACGCGGGCTTCTCAACGGCGACCGAATCAAATGCGTTTTACCGTCGCAACCTTTCCCAGGGTCAAAAGGGTTTGTCTGTTGCGTTCGACTTAGCTACGCACCGTGGTTACGACTCTGATCACCCACGTGTTGCTGGCGACGTTGGCATGGCCGGAGTAGCGATCGATTCAATTCTCGATATGCGTCAATTATTTGACGGAATTCCATTGGGTGAGATGAGTGTGTCAATGACGATGAACGGTGCAGTGTTGCCGATCCTCGCGTTGTACATCGTTGCTGCAGAAGAACAGGGCGTGACTCCTGATCAACTTCAGGGAACCATTCAGAACGACATTCTGAAAGAGTTCATGGTTCGTAACACCTATATCTATCCACCCACACCTTCAATGCGCATCATTTCTGACATCTTCGCGTACACCTCAGAAAAGATGCCGAAGTTCAACTCGATCTCAATTTCGGGTTACCATATGCAAGAAGCAGGTGCTACTGCTGATCTTGAATTGGCATACACACTTGCAGACGGTGTTGAATACATTCGCGCTGGTATTGCTGCTGGTTTGCCAGTAGACAAGTTCGCATCACGCCTTTCCTTCTTTTGGGCAATTGGCATGAACTTCTACATGGAAATTGCAAAGATGCGTGCGGCTCGTTTGATTTGGGCAAAGCTCGTCAAGCAATTCGATGCACAGAATCCGAAGGCACTTGCGTTGCGTACGCACTCGCAGACTTCTGGTTGGTCGTTGACTGCACAAGATGTGTACAACAACGTCATGCGTACTTGTGTTGAAGCAATGGCATCTACCCAAGGTCATACTCAGTCACTTCACACCAACGCACTCGACGAAGCCTTGGCGTTGCCAACTGACTTCTCGGCTCGCATCGCTCGTAACACGCAATTGTTCTTGCAGCAGGAGTCAGGCACCACTCGTGTGGTTGATCCATGGGGCGGTAGCTACTACGTAGAAAAGCTCACTCGTGAACTTGCTGAAAAGGCATGGGAGCACATTCAAGAAATTGAAGAGCTTGGTGGCATGACCAAGGCAATTGAAGCTGGTATTCCAAAGCTTCGTATTGAAGAAGCCGCAGCTCGTACCCAGGCACGCATCGACACTGGCCGTCAGGCAGTGATCGGCGTGAACCTGTTCCAGCCAGAACATGTTGAAGACATTGATGTCCTCAAGATCGACAACAAGGCAGTGCGTGAAGATCAGCTCGCAAAGCTAGCCAAGCTGCGTGCTGAGCGCACCCAAGCAGATGTTGATGCTGCGCTGGCCGCAATTGAAGATGCAGCCCGCAATGGCACCGGCAACCTGCTGGAACTTGCCGTGAACGCTGCTCGTGCTCGCGCAACTGTGGGAGAAATCAGCCTCGCCATGGAGAACGCTTGGGGTCGTCACAAGGCTGAGATCCGTACGATCTCAGGTGTGTACCGTCAAGAAATGGGTGAAAACGACGAGACCGTGAAGCGCGTGCGCTCACAGGTGGAGAAGTTCGAAGAGGCTGAAGGCCGTCGTCCACGTTTACTCGTGGCCAAGATGGGTCAAGATGGTCACGATCGTGGACAGAAGGTCATCGCCTCGAGCTTTGCTGACTTGGGCTTTGTTGTTGACATCGGCCCGATGTTCCAGACTCCAGAAGAAGTGGCTCGTCAGGCAGTTGAGGCAGACGTCGACATTGTTGGGGCATCCTCATTGGCAGCCGGTCACCTCACTTTGGTGCCGCAACTTAAGGCTGCACTTGCTGATCTTGGACGCCCAGACATCATGGTGGTTGTCGGTGGCGTGATTCCGCCTCAGGATTTCGATGAGCTCTACGCCGGCGGCGCAGCAGCCATCTTCCCTCCGGGCACTGTGGTGTCGGCTGCAGCTGAGAAGTTGTTGCAGACCCTGCTGGATTCGCGTGCATGAAACAACCACTGCCCCCAACTGATGAACTAGCGCAGCTTGTTCGCAGCGGGGATCGGATGTGGTTGGCGCGAGCCATCACGCTGATTGAAAGTCGTAAACCAGAACACCGCAAGCTTGCTGCGGAGTTACTGACTGCATTAATGCCTTACACCGGTAATGCTGATCGAATTGGTTTAACTGGTGTACCGGGTGTTGGTAAATCAACATTCATTGATCAGTTCGGTGCGAACCTGACAGCTGATGGTCACAAGGTTGCCGTGCTCGCAATTGATCCAAGTTCCTCGCGCACAGGTGGCGCAATTCTCGGCGATAAAACACGCATGCAGCGCCTAGCTGTTGACGAGAATGCTTTCATTCGGCCTTCCCCTGCAGGCGCATCCCTTGGTGGCGTCACACGCAGCACTCGCGAAACGATGCTGCTATGTGAAGCAGCGGGTTATGACGTCATCATTGTTGAAACCGTTGGTGTTGGTCAGAGTGAAACCACAGTGCATGACATGGTCGACATCTTTGTGGTGTTGATGCTTGCTGGCGCCGGCGATGAATTGCAGGGCATTAAAAAAGGCGTGCTCGAGCTTGCTGATTTGATTGCCGTAAATAAAGCAGACGGTGACAACGTCAAGAAAGCGAAGTTGGCTGCATCGGATTACCGCCGCGCAATTCGGTTGATGACTCCAGAGTCAAAGAACTGGACGCCACCTGTGCTGACCTGTTCGGCTGCCGAGAACTCTGGGCTTGATGAACTTTGGGCAGACATCCTCAAGCACCGCGAGATCAAGATGATCAGTGGCGAGCGGGAAGAGCGCCGCCATGAGCAGCAGATTCGTTGGATGTGGTCGATGATTTCTGATCGACTCCTGGATCTGTTCAAGGAGTCTCCAGAGGTTCGGGCCAGGCTCGCTGAAACCACCCAAGCAGTCAAGCACGGGGAGTTGCCAGCGGCTGTTGCAGCTGAAAGCCTGTTGGATACCTTCCTCAAGGATTCATAAACCTCAACCGACAGAGTGCGACCACTGTTACCAAGTGGGCACCGGTAACAGTCAGTTCTATTCGGCTGGGTGTAGTCCTAATTCTTGGGCTCGTTTTGCGGCTTCTGTTCGTTCATTTGTGCGCAGAGCCCGCATTGCGCGCTGGAGTTCTTGTTTCACTGTTGACTGGGAGTAACCAAGAATCACTGCAATTGCTGAGTTTGAGCGGCCTTGCTCCACCAACTCCAAGATGTGTAGCTGGCGTTCGTTCAGGTTAAAAGCCACTTCGTCTGAGTTCAACGTGAATTCAGATTCCAGACTGTTGTCGGTAAAGGGGTGTGTTGCCCAGATACCAAGCATGTGACCAAGGGCGCTTAAAAAGGCATAATCCTTGCGACTTATTGCTGTTGCTTCGGAGAACATGTCGAATGCACCAATGGATCTGCCATTGCTGACGATCGGGATTGTGTCGATCTGCAGATTCCCAGACGTTTTTGCCACGTCTTCCCAAATCGCTCTATCGAGAGCCAGACTTGGGTAGTCATCGAGTTGCTTGAGAATTGAAGTTGTAACAATTTCGCCTTCGAGCAGTGCGTCACTGAGTGGTGTATTCAGTGTGCGGGGCATTTCGATATAACGAGGTACGAGTGGAGCCGTGATTCCAGTGGTGCCCACAATCTTGAACGTGTTTTCCTCTGTTGTGAGAAACATATTCACGGACTTTGCATCGAAGTGGGCAAGCGGGCCGCTGATGAGCGATTCACACACCTCTTGTGGATCTGGGTACGTTGAAAGAAAGCGCATAAACGCAGGCGGCGCGATCAGCGATTGATTCGACGTCGTCACCACAGTTCACTTCCCCCAGTCACATTTAATGTGAAGATTCTAACGTCCACCCAAGTCAGTGAACAGACTTGAACTATGGCGGCGCATCGCGGTAATCGATGCCAACATGAAAACGCAAAAGACGTCACCAACTACGTAGACCGCACACCACTAGTTGGGTGGTGTTGCAAAACCTAATTCTTTGGCTCGGGTAGCCGCTTCTTGACGCTCACTTACACGTAAAACTTTCATTGCTTTTTGCAATTCTTGTTTTACTGTGGATTGTGAGTAGCCCAAGCACACAGCGATCGCCGCATTCGATCGGCCTTGCTCAACTAACCCGAGAATCTCAAGTTGACGGTCACTTAATGTCAGCGGAATGTCCAAGTTGTTATCGGCGAGATCGGTGTCGATCCCTTTATTCGTTCGTGGATGTGACAACCACATACCCAAGAGCGCAGATAGCCCCTGCACGAATGAATAATCCGATGAACCCAATGGATGCTCAGGTGGCGAGTAGAAATTAAATGCCCCAATCGCCTGGCCATTGCTCACGATGGGTGCGCACACAATCGACTGGTTTCCGGAACGTTCAATCTGCTCGTGCCAGATCTCAGAATCCATTTGAACAGCGGGGTATTCATCAACCATTTCCGTGATGGAAACGGCGACAATTTCATTATCCGAAAACGCGCGACCCATAGGAGTATCAATATTGAGCGGGAGCTCCTGATAGCGCTGCACGGTCCGTTCGGTGATTCCCGTTGAACCTACAAGGAGGAGTGTGTTGTTCTCACCTTTTTCTTTCATCATCATGTTGCAGGCAACGGCTTCGTAAAATTTTAGGGGGCCGTTTAAGAGGGCCTCGGTGACCGACTGAGGATCTGGGTAGGTCGCCAAGAATGCAATCAAAGGCGGGAATGCTGCTAAGCGATCTTGCTTACGTGCGATGGTCACAGCTGTTCCCCCGGTTGGTATTGATTGCAAACAATGATGGTAGTCCACCAAATATGACGTTGCTTCTCGAGAGTTGTGACAAAAAGGGCAAGGTGAACGTGATGTGGGCTACTCCGAGTGAACGTGCAGGCGCCGCGCAGCTTCAGCGATTGATCCAGAAAGACTTGGGTACACGGTGAAAGCACTGGCTAACTCGTCAACGGTCATGCGTTGCGAAAGGGCAACGGTGAGCACGTGAATCAGTTCGCTGGCATTGACACCGACCACGACTGCACCAGCAATCAGGCGTGAACCACGGCGGCAGAAAATCTTGACGAAGCCATCATGCTGATCTTGCATCTTTGATCTCGCATTTGTAGCGAATGGAAGCATGACCACATCGCCACGGAAGGTTCCTTCGTCGAGATCTTTTTGGGTCATGCCCACAGTTGCGATCTCAGGTGAGGTAAAAATGTTGCTCGACACCAAGTTGAGATCAAGTGGGTGCACCGCATCGCCAAGCGCATGCCACATCGCAATGCGCCCCTGCATTGCTGCAACTGAAGCCAGCATGAACACACCCGTGACGTCACCTGCGGCATAGACACCGCGCACGCTGGTGCGAGAAACGCGATCAACACGGATGAAACCGTTTTTGTCTGTTTCAACACCGACACCTTCAAGTCCAAGATGTTCGGTATTAGGTATTGAGCCAACGGCCATGAGCACATGCGAGCCTTCAATTTCGCGGCCGTCCGCAAGTTTCACTACAACGCCTGTTTCAGTGCGACGAGCCGAAAGAGCGCGAGCCTGTGAGATCACTTCGAGACCGCGTCGGGCATACACCTCTTCGAGCACCGCGGCAGCGTCTGGATCTTCGCCAGGAAGCACACGTTCACGTGAAGAGATCAGCACAACGCGACTACCTAAGCCTTGGTAGGCACTTGCGAATTCAGCGCCGGTAACACCTGAGCCCACAACGATGAGTCGCTCAGGCAGCGTTTCAAGGTCATAGAGCTGTTCCCAGTTCAAAATGCGTTCGCCATCAGGCATGGCATCAGCAAGTTGGCGAGGGCGAGCACCAGTTGCGATGAGCACTGCGTCTGCGCGGTAGGTGACTTCGCCGCCTTCAGGGGTTGCCACGAGCACTAGATTGCCACCATTCAGGCGGCCTTTTCCATGGACAACTCGTACACCCTCGCGAACCAAGCGTGCTTCGATGTCTTCGCTTTGGGCGCTAGCAAGTTCTTTCACACGGGTATTGACCACATGTAAGTCAGCGCTGAGGAGATGAGCTGCAGCGGGTTGGCCGTCGATCATCACGCCCAGGCTGCCTGATTCGGCAGCGAGGTTCATGACGTTTGCGGTTGCAATGAGAGATTTACTTGGCACACAGTCAGTGAGCACGGCAGAGCCACCCACACCATTGCTATCAATGAGAGTGACGTCAGCACCGAGTTGTCGAGCAACCAGAGCGGCCTCGTAGCCGCCAGGGCCTCCACCAATAATTACAACTGCGGTCACGAGTTCATCCTTTCGTACCGCGGGTTGCAAGTGTTACTCGGGCTTGATCTCCAACAACACGGTTCCATTAGGAACAGTTGCGCCAGCTTCAGCGGTGATGTTGCGAATGAAGCCAGCCTTGTGAGCGTTCAATGGCTGTTCCATCTTCATGGCTTCAAGCACCACGAGTAGATCGCCAGCCTTGACCTCTTGGCCTTCAGCGACTTCAACCTTCACGACAGTGCCCTGCATTGGTGCAACAAGTGCATCGCCATCCGCAACTGCTGCAATCTTCTTGCCACCGAGCTTGCGAGGTGCTGCGCCGCCGCTCTTGCTGCCGCCGCCGATGATGCCGTCGCCTGGGAGGGTGACTTCAACGCGCTTGCCGTTGACCTCAACCACCAAGTTCTGGCGAGCATCTGGGTTGGCCATGCCACCACTGACACCTGAGTAGGCAGGAATCTTGTTGTCGAAGTCTTCGTCGATCCAACGAGTGTGCACGGTGAATGCCTTGGTTGGATCTTCAGGAGCAAAGTGGGTGTCGTGCACAACTTCCTTGTGGAAGGTGAGTGCCGTTGCAATGCCTTCGATCTGGAATTCAGCAAGTGCGCGGCGAGCGCGAGCAAGTGCCTGGCTTCGATCCTTGCCAGTGATGATCAACTTGCCGATGAGTGAATCGAAGTTGCCACCAATCACATCGCCAAGCCGAGCGCCAGTGTCCAAGCGAACGCCTGGGCCTGATGGTGGGCGCCACACGATGAGTTCACCGGGGCCAGGCAGGAAGCCGCGGCCTGGATCTTCACCGTTGATGCGGAACTCAATTGAGTGACCGCGAAGTTCTGGGTCTGCGTAATCAATGACGCCACCGTCAGCGATACGGAACTGCTCGAGCACCAGGTCAATGCCAGAAACCTCTTCTGACACTGGGTGTTCTACCTGAAGGCGAGTGTTCACTTCGAGGAAGGAGATGGTTCCGTCTTGACCGATGAGGAACTCACAGGTTCCTGCGTTGACGTAGCCAGCTTCCTTGAGGATCGCCTTGGATGCTTCATACAAACGCGTGTTCTGCTCTTCGGTGAGGAAGGGAGCAGGAGCTTCTTCAACCAACTTCTGGTGACGACGCTGCAGCGAGCAGTCGCGCGTTGAAATCACCACAACGTTGCCATGCTGATCTGCAAGGCACTGGGTTTCCACGTGACGAGGCTTGTCGAGGTAACGCTCAACAAAGCATTCGCCGCGACCAAAGGCAGCGGTTGCTTCGCGCACTGCTGATTCGTACAGCTCAGGAATTTCATTGAGCTTGTATGCAACTTTCAGGCCACGACCGCCGCCACCGAAGGCTGCCTTGATTGCAACAGGAAGGCCATGCTCTTTTGCAAACGCAACAACTTCATTTGCATTCGTGACGGGATCTGCGGTGCCAGGAACCTGAGGTGCGCCAGCCTTTTGTGCAATGTGACGAGCAGAAACCTTGTCGCCAAGTGAGCGAATTGCTGCAGGTGGTGGTCCGATCCAGGTCAAGCCTGCATCAACCACTGCTTGCGCGAAGTCAGCATTCTCGGAAAGGAAGCCATAGCCAGGGTGAATTGCATCAGCACCTGAATCAGCAGCAGCCTTGAGGATCTTGTCGAAGACGAGGTAGGACTCAGCGGCAGTCTCGCCACCAAGGGCGTAGGCCTCATCGGCCATGCGCACGTGCATTGCATTGCGGTCAGGCTCGGCATACACGGCGACCGAGGTCAGACCGGCATCGCGGCATGCGCGAATCACGCGGACGGCAATCTCACCGCGGTTAGCAATCAGGACTTTGCGCACTTTGTATGCCTCTTCCTCGCGCTCGTTTTCAAGGGGAACTCTAGCGATCTTTGGGGGTACCCCGCCCACCGGTTATGGGTGGTGCACCTCACTATTACTGGGGAATTAGCCGTCAACGGGTAATCCGGACCACAGGTCGGTCCAAGTCACCCCGCACTGAATCAGGAGCAGTCTGAGCAAGGGCAGGGATAGACCCACCACGTTGGAGGGATCGCCGATGATTTTCTCGATAAATGGGCCGCCCAGAGAGTCCAAGGTGAACCCGCCGGCGACCTGAAGTGGCTCGCCGGTCGCGATGTAGGCATCGATCTCAATTTCGCTGGGGGAGGCGTGGAAGACCTCGCTACTGGCTACTTCGCCGAGTTCAAGTCCAGTGCTGGGCTGGATGAGCCAATGGCCAGTGCGTAAGAAGCCACTTCGCCCTGACATCTGCTCCCAGCGGGCTTTAGCGGCTGCTGCGTTCCCCGGCTTGCCGTGAGCAACGCCATCAACATCGAGAATTGAATCGCAGCCAACGATCACCACATCGTCAGATGCACTGAAATGTTGGGCAACATCGCGCGCTTTGGCGCGAGCCAGTTCCAAGCACAGATCGATCGGCGCTATGGGTGCAAGCGATGCCGCGAGTGCTTCTTCGTCTACTTTGCTCACCACGATTTGTGGCGTGACTCCGGCATTGGCCAACAACATGCGTCGGGCAGGGGAGGCTGAAGCAAGTACGAGTGAGGTCACGATGCGCGCAGACTTACTGAAGTACAGACGCACGCCAAGCAGTTGCGCTTGGTCGTGGCGTCTTCAATAAATCGCGAGTGTGATCACTCCACGCGTTCAAACCCTTTGGCGCCTGCGGAGCTTCATTCGAGCTCGCCACGATCGCAAGGATCAGGGCAAGCTCTTCATCAGTGGGATTACCAGAGATGACACGAAGGACCGGGCGCTTTGGCTCGTTGCTTTCGCTCATTACAGCGGAATGTTTCCGTGCTTACGAGCAATGCGAGTCACGCGCTTATTGCGCAGGTTGCGCAACGCGCGAATGATCACAACGCGAGTGTCGTGTGGCTGAATCACGCGATCGACGTATCCACGCTCAGCTGCACGATAAGGATTAGCGAGCTGCTCCTTGTATTCGTCAATCAACTCTGCGCGCTTAGCAACGGGATCTGCAGCATCGGCAAGTTCCTTGCGGTACAGGATGTTTGCCGCGCCTTCAGCGCCCATCACTGCGATTTCTGCAGTTGGCCACGCGAGGTTCAAGTCTGAGCCAAGGTGCTTGCTTGACATCACGATGTACGCGCCGCCGTAAGCCTTACGGGTAATGACGTTAATCATTGGCACGGTTGCTTCTGCGTAGGCGTAAATCAACTTTGCGCCACGGCGAATGATGCCTTCCCACTCCTGATCAGTACCCGGCAAGAAACCAGGTGTGTCAGTAAGGCTGATGATTGGAATGTTGAATGCATCGCAAGTACGAATAAAGCGAGCAGCCTTTTCGGACGCTGCGATATCCAACGTGCCAGCAAACTGCATTGGCTGGTTAGCAACGATGCCAACGCTATGACCTTCAACGCGACCAAAACCGACCACGATGTTTGGTGCAAAGAGTGCCTGAATTTCCAGGAACTCACCGTCATCAAGGATGTGCGAAATCACGCGGTGCATGTCGTACGGCTGATTTGGTGAATCAGGAATGAGTGAATCGAGCTCGTAGTCATCTTCGTTGAGTTCAAGATTCACTGCTGTATCGAAGATTGGTGCATCTTCGAGGTTGTTGCTTGGCAAGTAGCTGAGCAATGCGCGCAAGTAGTCGATTGCTTCTTCTTCACTTGGCGCCATGTGGTGCGCAACGCCTGACTTCACGTTGTGGGTCTGTGCGCCACCGAGGGCTTCCATCGCAACGTCTTCGCCGGTCACGGTCTTAATGACGTCTGGGCCGGTAATGAACATGTACGAGGTCTTCTCAACCATGATCGTGAAGTCGGTGATTGCTGGTGAGTACACCGCGCCACCTGCGCTTGGCCCCATGATCATCGAGATCTGTGGGATCACGCCAGAAGCTGCAACGTTGCGCTTGAAGATTTCGCCGTAGAGAGCCAGGGATGCAACGCCTTCTTGAATACGTGCGCCGCCTGAGTCGTTCATGCCGATGACTGGGCAGCCGGTCTTCAGCGCGAGGTCCATGACCTTGACGATCTTTTCGCCAACGAGAGCGCCAAGGGAGCCGCCGAAGGTGGTGAAGTCTTGAGCGAACACACACACCGGGCGACCATCGACGGTGCCGTAGCCCGTGATGACTGCGTCGCCAAGTGGGCGGGACTTCTCTTGACCAAAGTCAGTTGATTGGTGGCGGGTCAGTTGGTCGACCTGCTGGAAGGAGTGCTCGTCGAGCAGCATTTCAATGCGCTGCATTGCCGAGAGCTTGCCGCGCTTGCTTTGCTTGGTGATCGCCTCTTGTTGGCGGCCATCAATTTCAGCCTCGTACTGGGCAAGTACTACACCTCGACCTGCGGTGGTGTTGCGGTCAAGTGCATTTGAATCTTTTGCTGCGGCGCTCATTGGCCCTCCTCGCGCGTTACCTTATCGGCGTGAGCGATATCAATGTGCGGACTGTCCTGAACGTCACAGCCCTTGGGGCTGCATTAGACGCGGCTGACTGGGCTGGCCCCATGCCCACAGTCTTGGACACCACTGAATCCACAAATAACGATGTGGCCCGCCTGGCGGCCGCCGGAGCCCAAGAGGGCTCCTGCATCGTGGCCGAGCATCAGTCCCAGGGTCGTGGACGCCAAGCCCGCGATTGGGTCAGCCCGCCGCACGCTGGGCTGTGGATGTCGGTCTTGGTGCGACCAAAGGGGATGCCGACAGATTCATGGACCTGGCTACCGCTGCTTGCCGGGCTGGCGGCTAGCGACGCCGTGTATTCAGTTGCCAAGGTGTCTACGCAAGTGAAGTGGCCTAATGACCTCGTCGTTATTCCTGATCACGGCAAACACCTAGGCAAGCCCTTCAAACTTGCTGGCATTTTGAGTGAGGCCATTGACGAGAACACCGTGGTGCTCGGCATTGGGATCAACGTTTCCCTCACCAAGGACGAATTGCCAATTCCGACGGGCACGTCAATCACCTTGGAAAAAGGTGTGGTGAATCGTGAGGCTCTGATGGCCCAAGTGCTGGTGAATCTTGCTCATCGGCTTGAGCAGTGGCGAAACAAGGATCACCACTTAGTGAGTGACTATCGCGCTGCCTGCGCAACCATCGGACGCAACATCGAAGCAACGTTGCCCGGTGACAAAGTCATCAAAGGAGTCGCAGTCGAGGTTGATGATGACGGCCATCTAGTAATTCAAGACGGATCCGACACGATGATCATCACTGCTGGCGACGTCATTCATGCGACGATCTAATCGTGGCCTATCCAGCAAAGCTCCTTGCCCCCGGTGAATCAATCGTTTATGAACTTAAACCCCATTGGCGAGGGCTCATCGTTCCGTTCTTTTTCTTCTTGATTGAACTGTTCTTGCTGACGTGGTTGTTCATCACGTTTTCGGACAACGACATTCTGCGGTGGATCATCGCTGGAGTGTTTGTGATTGTGGCGGTTGGCTGGTCAATCGTGCCGTTCTTGCGGTGGTTGACCACGCAATACGTCTTCACTGATCGACGCATCATCATTCGCAAGGGCTTGCTCACCAAGCAGGGCAAAGACATGCCGCTGTCCAAGACCAACAACATCACCTTTAATCAAGGCATCTTGGGTCGCATGTTCAACTACGGCAACCTTGATATTGATTCAGGCAACGTTGATGGAAGTTTGGTTATCAACGACGTGCCTAATGTTGAAGAGATTCAACGCGATGTGTATCGGTTGGTTGAAGAGGATGATGCGCGCCGCCGCACAGGTGGAAACCAGTCCGTTATCTAGCGATTTATGGTGTGCGCGACAACCCACGTACTAATTTCTGGAACGTTTATTTCGCCGCGAGCAATCTGTAACACAAATTTTTCCGCATCGTCCACGGTGTAACTCAAAGTCACATCGTTCAGCAGTAAGAAGACCTTCAATGCGGTCCACGCTAGACGTTTATTTCCATCGATGAGTGGGTGATTGCGCGCGAGTGAATGAATGAGAGCAGCCGCTTGTTCGTTAATTGTTTGGTAGGCGAGATCACCAAAGACGCTGGCTTGAGGCCGTGCACACGCTGATTCGAGTAACCCCAGGTCGCGTACCTGAACCTCGGGAAGAATGCCGCGAGCTATTTCGAGCAGATCGTCAATCGTCAGAAAATCTGTGGTCACGATGGTGGTCAGATTAACTATTGGCTGAGGCGATGGAGAAGTTCAGCATCTTGCTCGGCAACAAGCTCAATCGCTTGCTTCAAGCGCACGGATCGCTCCGAAATATAGGTATTTATCGCTGTGCGGGCGACTTCTTGCATTGAGCGGTTTTCAAGTTCAGCCCTCTTACGAAGCGCAGCGGTTTCTTCGTCCGTGAGTCGCAAGGTCATAGCCATGTAGTAATGATACCAGCCAGATACCACTTTTGAATAGGTGTGAACAGCCCTAGATCAACGTTGACGCGTCGCGCTCAGCGAGTTCTTGATCCGCTGGATCATCAGGAACTGCCGGGAATACCCACTTGCGGTAACTCCAGAAGCGGAACAACGTGCCAAGTCCAAGGCCAATCACGTTTGCGCTCAAGTTATCGGCAAGGGCGCTGGTGAGTCCCAGTACATAGTGCGAAAGATAGAGGCAACTGACTGAAATCAGCATGCCAACGCCATTGAGGAGAAAGAACATCAAGAGCTCGCGGCTCATGTGTGTGCGCCCACGGTGGCGGAACGTCCAGTAACGGTTACCGAAATAGGCCACCAACGTGGCAACGGCGACACTGACGATCTTGGCACTGATTGGTCGGTCGAACATTGGCCCTTGGCCACCGGCGAAACGTAGAAGATTGAACAAGCCGATATCGACGACGAGGGCGACCAGGCCGACGGCGCCGAATTTGGCTACCTCACGAAAGAGCGCCGCGAATTGCTCCTGAAAACCACGGACCACGCGAACAAGAGCGTTCGAAGAGGTGGTTTCTGGCATTCGGGAAGCATAGGTCACGCCAAGCGGCATTTTTCGGGGGATTCGTGAGGGGCTAGGGTTTGCTAGTGAAGCAACTCGACGGCGCCCCAATTGTGGGCATGATCGGTGGCGGGCAACTGGCTCGAATGACTGCCGAAGCCGCAACTGCCCTAGGTGTCGGTTTTCGAGTCCTTTCCGCCACAGATACCGATCCGGCAGCCCAGGTTGTTCGCGATGTGCGCATCGGTTCCCATGATGATCGTGAAGCGGTGCTGGCCTTTGCTCAAGGCTGCGATGTCATCACCTTCGATCATGAGCATGTGCCGACCGACATTCTTGAAGAGCTCGCTGCACAGGGGATTGAAGTGCGACCAAGTGCAAGTGCGCTTGCACATGCGCAAGACAAAATCCATATGCGTCAAGCCCTCACAGCGATGGGTGCCCCTTGCCCGGCCTGGGCCAAAGTTGAAAGCCCACTTGATGTTCAGGTGTTCGCTGAAGCGAACACCTGGCCCGTCGTCCTCAAAGCCTCGCGCGGAGGGTACGACGGCAAAGGCGTGTGGGTGATCGACGATCTCGCTCAAGCAACTGAAGTGATGTCGACCCCGCTTGCTGCGAATTCATTTTGGCTCGCGGAACAATTCGTTCCGTTTGTGCGTGAACTATCCGCACAAGTTGCGCGTTCACCCCATGGTCAAGCTGTGGCGTATCCCGTTGTTCAAACCAAGCAGACCAATGGCATTTGTGCCGAAGTAATTGCGCCAGCACCAGATCTCACTGACGAACTTGCATTAGAAGCGCAACAAATTGCATTGCGCATTGCGCAAGAACTTGATGTCGTGGGAATGCTCGCTGTTGAACTCTTTGACACCGGTGATGCACTCGTGGTGAATGAACTTGCGATGCGCCCTCATAACTCTGGCCATTGGTCTATTGAAGGTGCTGTCACAAGTCAGTTCGAAAATCACTTGCGCGCTGTACTTGATCTGCCGCTTGGAGATCCAAGCACTCGATCAGATGCAGTAGTGATGGTAAATGTGCTCGGTGGCACGGTTGGCAATCTCTACTCCGCTTATCGCCATGTGTTTGCTCGCGATCCTGAACTCAAAGTGCATCTCTACGGCAAGGTAGTAAAGCCAGGCCGCAAGGTTGGACACGTAACGCTACTTGGCGACAACGCGCAAGAATTATTGGTTCGCGGCCGACATGCAGCAGACTATTTTTCAGGAACCATCGATGAATAAAGGAGACACCATGGCTACGCAGCCATTAGTAGGTATCTGCATGGGCAGTGATTCAGACTGGCCAACGATGCAGGCTGCCGCCGACGCTCTCGATGAGTTCAACATTGCTTATGAAGTCAACGTGCTTTCAGCTCATCGCATGCCATTAGAAATGGTGGAGTACGGCAACAACGCTGTTGAGCGTGGCCTCAAAGTGATCATCGCTGGAGCGGGCGGAGCCGCGCATCTTCCAGGCATGCTCGCTTCGCTCACACCAATCCCCGTGATCGGTGTTCCTGTTGCTGTCGGAACACTTGACGGCATGGATTCGTTACTTTCCATTGTGCAAATGCCTGCAGGTGTTCCTGTTGCAACGGTGGCTATTGGTAACGCGCGTAACGCAGGTTTACTTGCTGTGCGCATGCTCGGCATCGCAGATGCTGATCTTGTTGAATCAATGGTGGAGTTTCAAAGCGAACTCAATGCTGCAGCAAAAGCAAAAGGCGCAAACCTCAAGCGCTAACGCACAAGGTTTTCCACAGCTTCAAATATTCACGTTGTTTTAGCGTGCACTCTTTCTTAATCTGAACGCGCACGCTGTTCTTGTTTGTCGCTTTCGTTTCCCGGTGGTGCACCCGGTCTTCGTCAACAGTAGTTGTTAGGCGAAGGGGAACGGAGGTGGCCGATGTGGTGAAAAAAGCGAAAAGCGACTCAGGAAACCTGAGTCGCAAACGCTTTCCCCTAGACAAGGACAGCGTAGCACTGGCATTGCGAAGCGCACTAGTGTTTTTGTTGCGAATTGTGGTGGTTGAGGGGTTCAGATTGTTGATGAAACATCTGGGCTAATCGGCGTTGGCGGGGTCTTTTCCCCGCCAACCCAGTTGTCCACAGCTTCAAATATTCACGTTGTTTTAGCGTGGACTTTTTCTTAATCTGAACGCGCACGCTGTTCTTGTTTGTCGCTTTCGTTTCCCGGTGGTGCACCCGGTCTTCGTCAACAGTAGTTGTTAGGCGAAGGGGAACGGAGGTGGCCGATGTGGTGAAAAAAGCGAAAAGCGACTCAGGAAACCTGAGTCGCCAACGCTCTCACCTCAACAAGGGGAGCGTAGCACTGGCATTGCGTGGAGCACTAGTTTTTCTTTTGCGAATCGTGGTGGTTGAGGGGTTCAGATTGTTGATGAAACATTTGAACTAATCGGCGTTGGCGGGGTCTTTCCCCGCCAACCCAGTAATCAAAAGTGCTTAGGCGTTTGGTCGACCAAGTGCACGGTAGGTGAAGTCTGCGTTGCGCCATGCTTGTGGATCAAGGGTGTTGCGACCATCGATCACATGGCGGGTATTCACGACCGTTGCAACAACTACTGGATCAAGTTCGCGGTACTCATTCCACTCAGTGCCGTGAATGATGAGATCAGCACCATCAAGGGCTTTCAGTACATCTTGTTCGTACACCATGTTTGGGTACACGCGCGCTGCGTTTTCCAAGCCCTTCGGATCGTGGACCTTCACCTTGGCGCCTGCGTTACTGATAGCAACGGCAATATCAAGGGAAGGTGAGTCACGCACGTCATCACTGTTTGGTTTGAAGGTTGCGCCAAGCACGGTTACTGACTTACCAACAAATTCACCGTCAAGAACCTTGCGTGCAAGATCAACAGTGTGAGCACGACGACGTAAGTTGATCTGGTCAACCTCGCGAAGGAACATCAACGCTTCATCGGCACCAAGCTCACCGGCGCGTGCCATAAACGCACGAATGTCCTTCGGCAAACATCCGCCACCAAAGCCAAGGCCTGCGGCTAAGAAGCGATTACCAATGCGTGGGTCGTAGCCAATTGCTTGCGCAAGTTGCGTGACATCAGCACCTGCTGCTTCACACACTTCTGCCATTGCATTGATGAAGGAGATTTTCGTTGCCAAGAATGAGTTGGCGGCAACCTTGACCAGTTCAGCTGTGGGGAAGTCGGTCACGAGGAATGGTGTGTTGATCTCAAGGAGAGGTGCATAGACCTCGCGAAGCAGATCTTCGGCGCGCTCGCTACGTACGCCTACCACCAAGCGGTCAGGGCGCAGGGTGTCTTCAACTGCGAAACCTTCACGCAGGAACTCTGGATTCCAAGCGACCTCAACACCGGTCGCTGCTGTTGCCTTCAGGCGCTCTTCAATTTCGTTCGCGGTGCCGACAGGAACTGTGGACTTACCCACCACGAGCGCATTGGGCTTGAGATAGGGGGCAAGCGCCTCGACAGAACCGAAGACCTGAGACATGTCTGCCTTCTGGGCTCCAGCAAGTTGCGGGGTGCCAACACAGATGAAGTGAATATCGGCGAATTCGGCAGCTTCTTGGATTGAGGTGGAGAAGTGGAGACGGCCAGCAGCGATATTGCGCTCAAGGACCTCGTCGAGCCCTGGCTCATAAAAGGGGACTTTGCCGCTTTGGAGGATGGCGACCTTGTTGGGGTCGACGTCGATCCCAATCACTTCAAACCCAAGTTCAGCCATGCAGGCTGCGTGGGTGGCTCCGAGGTAGCCGGTGCCGATAACTGAGAGTCGCAACGTCATGACGCAAGGCTACCGGCGCGGACACCCATTACCCCTCTACGCTGGCCCATGTGAGTAATCCCCTAGCCCTAATGCGCGACCAAAGTAAGAAGATTGCACGCGGCCCGGTTCCTGGCCTTCCTGAGGGGATCATCCTCAAGATCAAGCCGACCTCATGGCTGATCAAAGGTGACAACGTCGATTCCCTCAGCCAACTGGCGGTAATGATCGTCGGCGGGCCGGAGATCACCCGTATTGATGTGCGCTTGAAGTCTTGGACTCCACCCAAGGGTTGGACCGGAGCGCCAAAGCTTTCTGGAATTAAGTCCCTGTGGCTTCATGGTCACGGCGACGGCATCTTGCTGGAACTTGTTGCTCACGAAAAAACTGACCCAGCGCTGTTGGTTGGAGCCGCAGTTCGCGTGCTGCAGCCGATGGTCTCGTCAGGCTTTGCTTCACTGCTCACCTTTGGCCCTGGTTTGCCACAGAAAGCGGCTTCACTCGTTGCCGATCTCAGCGATGTTGTCACTCCCACTGAGCAAGCACACGCGCATCTTCGTCGCTGCGACACTTTGGTGACGTCGTCACAAGTTTCACTTGATTCCATTGACCGCGTGCGAACCGTGGTGATCGATGAAGATCGACCAGCATGGCTCGTTGATGGTGTCGAACACGAAGTGTTTGTGAACCCACTCGTACACCGCCCGATTGGTCGCCGTTCTATTGGCCCATGGCCCATTGGTGTTGGTTCTGTTCAGGCTGGCGCACTTGTTGTCGAAGGCAACGGCGTGCTGGTGAAAACAGAAGGTGACCTTTCTGAAAGTGATGTTGTTGCGCTTCGCGGTTTAGCTGGTGTGCAAACGATGTTGGAACTGCCTGCGCGTTGGCGTGCACAACTTGAAGCATGTGGCTTGCTGGTCCGTGCAGACGGATTTCCTACGGATGACATGGATTGGCTAGTTCAGTCCGTTCACACACGCCGCCATGCGCTTCGCGCCTATTCACCGGCCGCTGCTTTAGATGCTTGGCCAGCGGTATCCGTAGTGCTTGCAACGCATCGCGATCGATTCATTGATCATGCTGTTTCGCAGCTTGCTCGCTTGGCTTACCCGAACTTGCAGATCATCGTGGGGTTGCATGGCGTTGAAGTAGATGAATCACGCTTTACGCCGATTGCCCACAACCTCAAAGTTGTTCGCATTAGTGGCGAAGTTCCATTTGGAACAGCGTTGCAGCAGTTAAGTCAGCAGGCAGAAGGTCAGCTCATCACCAAAATGGATGACGATGATTACTACGGACCAGAGCATGTTTGGGATCTCGTTCTGGCTCGGATGTATTCAGGCGCAACCTTGGTTGGCAAGGCGCTTGACTGGATTCATGTTGAGTCTGCGAATAAAACTGCGTTCCGCCCCGAGTACGCGGCTGAAAAGTACGCACCATTTGTAGCTGGCGGCACGATGCTGATTTCACGCGCTGATCTTGATGCACTCGGCGGATGGCGCCCAGTTGCTAAGTCAGTTGACCGCGCGTTGATTGAAAGTGTGGAGCGCATAGGTGGTGCCATCTACCGCACGCATGGCTTGGGTTACCTCTACGAGCGCCGCGGAGAAGGTCACACCGCAACTCCCAATGAAGAGCATTTTCTCACCAAAACTGTGCGCACCTATGAAGGGCGTATCGAACACGAAGTTTTCGGGACGCGTGCATGACCAACGCACCACTTTCGCCGCTGCCACGCGTGAGCGTGATCATGCCGGTGCTCAATGAAGAGCGCCATCTTGATGAAGCTGTTGAGCAGATTTTGCGTCAGGACTATGCAGGTGAGTTGGAAGTAGTGATGGCCGTTGGTCCATCTAAGGATCGCACGCAGGAAGTCGCTGATGCGCTCGCTGCGCGTCATGCAAATGTGCTTGTCGTTGCAAACCCAACGGGCAAAACTCCGGCCGCACTGAATGCGGCAATTGCGCAGTCCACTGGCGAAGTTGTCGTGCGTGTTGACGGGCACGCGATGATCCCCGGCGACTACGTGTCACAAGGTGTTGCAACCTTGCAAGAAACAGGTGCTGACAATGTCGGCGGAATCATGGCCGCAGTGGGATCAACGCCTTTTGAGTGTGCAGTTGCACGCGCGATGACTTCGAAGTTTGGGGTAGGTGGCGCTGCTTTCCATGTTGGCGGTGAACCTGGCCCCGCGTTAACCGTGTATCTCGGATGTTTTCGCGCTGAAGCCTTGGCGCGGGTTCAGGGCTACGACAACAGTATGGAACGTGCACAGGATTGGGAAATGAATCTGCGTATTCGTGAAACCGGTGGCATCGTGTGGTTCACCCCAACGATGCAGGTGGAATACCGACCACGTCCGAATGTGCGGGCGTTGGCTCGTCAGTATCACGATTACGGACGTTGGCGGCGTGAGGTTGCTCGCCGACACCCAGACACACTTTCACTTCGTTACCTCGCTGCACCCGTTGCTGTGTCACTTGTGATTCTTGGTGTTATTGCTGGAGTTGTCGGCGTAATGCTGGGCAATGACTGGTTGGCATCGTTCGGTTTCCTCATGCCTCTTGGCTACGCATTCGCAAATCTCTTTGCTTCATCTATTTCAGCAGTGAGCCCGACGATGCTGAGTTTCTCGGCTGCAGTGCGATTGCCAGTTGTGTACGCCACCATGCACGGCGCTTGGGGCTTGGGTTTCTTGCGCGGAGTGAAGTCATGAAACTCTTCGGGCGACGCAAGCTGCGCTGGACAGTGCTGACTTCTGCGCCAGGTGGAAAAGCGGGAGAGCAGTGGGGCGATACTTGGTTTGCTCGAGATCTTGTTGATGCTTTACGCACACTTGGTCAGGATGCACACACCACATCGCGTCAAAATGCCCATTCACTCGAGCGTGAAAAAGATGATGTGGTGGTGGTATTGCGCGGTTTAACGGAAGTGAAGCCAAACCGCTCCAAGAAGAATTCCATCTGGATTCTTTGGGTGATTTCCCACCCCGAATTGGTCACAGAAGAAGAGGCCAGCCGCTACGACGTGGTCTTTGCTGCGAGTAATCACTGGAAGCCTGACTTTGTTGATGTGCATCCGCTGTTGCAGGCGACTAACCCAACGCGGTTCACGCCGCGCGCAGGTGTTTCTGACTCGGGCGATGAAGTGCTGTTCGTGGGATCTACACGTGGAGTCTTTCGACCAATCGTGAAAGATGCGATGGAAGCGAACCTGGAGCTGAGTCTTTATGGAGTTGGTTGGAAGGAATACGTTGCGGCTTCGCAAATCAAGGCTGAGTTCCTTGCCAACGATCAACTCCCTTCTGCATATGCGAGTGCGCACGTAGTACTCAATGATCATCATCAATTCATGGCTGATACCGGATTCCTCTCGAACAGACTCTTTGATGCAGCAGCGACTGGAACACGAATCATTTCTGATCCGGCCCTTGGGCTAGCAGAAGTTTTTGGTGATCATGTGCGCACCTACTCTTCGGTTGAAGAGCTTGCGTCAATTGCCAGCGATGTTGAGTCTGCGTTCCCAAACCAAGAAGAGCGTCTGAAGTTCGCTAGCGAAATCGCGGAAAAGCACAGCTTTGCTGCACGTGCGAAGGAATTAATAGCTTTTGTGAAGGCGAAGCAGTCGCGATCATGAGTGAGGCCATGGACGTCAGCATCGTGTTGACAAAGCGGGCGGATCTCAACGGCGCCTTTGCTGATCAGACTCTGCGCAATCTAGAAGTCGTGAGTTCCTTGGATGAAGTGCGTGGCACGTGGGTGATGTTTGCTCCACCCTTCTTTGGCTACGAGCGTCACATCATGAAGAACTTGTTATTAGCGGGGGAATCAAGCAATGCTGATGTGGTTGTGGGGGCCGTTAAGGGCCCGTGGGTTCCAACTACATCTGATCCTTGGGCCTTCGCGGAAGTTCATTCGCAGGTTCCATCAACCCACGCAATGTTTCGAGCATCGTGGTTGAAGGAGCAATCAGAACTCACATCACTGCTGATGAGCGACACGGAAACGTTGCAAGCAAGTGCTCTTGGTGGCGCTCACAGCATTGTCACGATCCCTCAGGATGTTGTCGCAAAGCCAATGAAGAAGGCAGCGAACCCGAAGAATGCCAAAGGTTCGCCATTTAAGAACATGCCAGCTTTGGGCTACTTCATTGCCAAGTACTTGCCTTTGAAAAATGAAGTGCTGTTTGATGTCGAAGGCGATCGAGCTGTCGACACCGCATTGCCAGCATTAGCAGAGCAATGGAAGCAGTTGAACCCAGGTGTGAAACAGAAGTGGATCACTCCAAAGCTTCGCGACACTTGGACCCATGCCTGGCACCTTGGTCGCGCGAAGTATTTAGTTACCAATGAAGTCTTCTTGAATCGCATCCCAAAGCGGGAGGGTCAAGTGATGGCAGTGGCTGGCGTTGGCATTCCGGTGCTGCGTGTTGGCCGCGATAACCCTGATTGGGTGTTGCAACCCACATCTGAGCGTCGCCCAGCATGGTCGCAGGTTGGGCGATGGGACGTGGCGATTGCCGCATCACCTTTTGCGGAGCAAGTCTTGCGTTCCTCAACTGCCTACGTGAGTGAAGTAGTGCAGGCGTCACCGTTTGCGGACGCCATGTTGGACGAACTCAGAGACAAGGATCTCGCAACGCGTTTAGGTATTGATCCTGCGCGCAAGCTAGCTGTCTGCGCGTTCTTCACGAGTCAATCTGCGTCAGATTTAACCGAGTTACAGGAACGCCATGGCAGTGAAGTGCAGTTTGTGGGAGTGACTGACGATTGCAGCACTTTGCGTCTTCCTACTGGTGTTCAGCAAGTCGCAACAGACCTTCCGCTTTGGCTTGCGGCGGCAGATGTATTGATCACCGATTGGTCATCACTGCTCATGGAGTTTGGTCGTCTGCAACGTCCGGTCATTGCAATTCAGCCGAATCGTGTGGATGTGGTGCGCAGGCGTGGCACGTATCTTGATTTGCCTGCTGTGTTGCCTGGCCCGATTGTTGAAGATCAAGCAGAACTTTTGAGTGCGGTTGAAGCCTGGCTTGATAATCCGGATTCAGTGCCAAATTACGCGGATCGCAGGTCTTCGTTCGCGCAACTTTGCGGAGCAGCGACTGGCGACAGTGCGCAGAGAATCTGGGCTGCGATGGTGAGTCAATCATGAGTACGCGCGTGGTGTTGCTGGCGAACAATGTTGACGAAATGGGTGGAGCTCAGAAAGTTGTGCAGGTGCTCGCTGGAGGCCTTGCTTCGCGCGGTTATGACGTCACCATTGTGGGCATAGAACCCGTGGGTGAACGCACTGCGCATGAAAGTGCGCGCTACCAAGTCGAACGGCTCTTGGGCGTTACCTATCCGAAGGAACCGGGGCCTGAACTTGATGCCTTGCGCGTAGGCGCCGTGAACAAGCTGCAGAGCATTCTTGACGCGGGGGAGCCTGGCATCATCGTGACCGCCCAGGTTTGGGCGATGGAGCATGTACTGGAATGTGATCTGGCTGGCTGGCGAACCATCGGGCAGTTCCACTCTTCTGTTGAAGCAGCAATATTCAACAAAGATATGGCCCGAATTCTGCGTGCTTACCGAGAGGCTGATGCCTTTCTTGCTCTGACAGATATCGATGCAATCCGGTTTACGCAAGCAGGGTTAAACAACGCCAGTGCGATGCCAAACCCACTTGCTCAATGGCCAGAATCAGTTGCGGACCCTTCTTCGAAAATCATCACGTATTTAGGGCGCCTTTCTGCGGAGAAAGCGCCAATGACCCTTGTGCAGGCTTGGCGCATTGTGTGCGGTGAAGGTCGCCTCAACGATTGGTCGCTCAACATCATTGGTTCAGGCCCGCATGACGTGCAGATTGAAGCTGCAATTGCTGATTTACCGCGCGTTCAGTTGCTCCCACCTGTGTTGGATCCATATGAGGCGCTGCAATCAACGGGAATCCTCGCGGTGCCATCGCTCGTTGAAGGTCTCCCTCTCGCAGTCATGGAAGCTCTGGCAAGTGGAGTGCCGGTGGTTGCCAGCGATTGCTCTGCAGGAGTTCGCGAACTACTTGATAACGGTGCCTGCGGAGTCTTGGTCAACCGAGGAGACGCAGCCGATCTTGCTCGCGGAATGTGTGCACTTGCCGAGAATGACCAATTGCGGGCAACTCATGCCGCCCATGGACGCCAGCATTTAGGGAACTATCGCTTGGATGCGGTGCTCGATCGATGGGAAGAGTTGTTTGCAACAGTGCAACGCTAGGCACCACGTTTGAGATGCAGTGATGAAGATGTGCAGCAGTTTAAAGGTGCAAATTTGCGCGTGAGAGATCTTCTTCGAAGTCCACTTCAACGGCAAAGAGATCAGTGATGTCCAGCGGCTTAACCTGTAAGCGATCGCGATCAATCGCAATTTCAAGACCACGCTCGAAGTAGTCACCGTCTTCGCATGATTCCAAACCGCGTATGAAGGTTGCGCGGTCTTTGGCTGCGATGAAGTTAATACCAACTGCTTCACCAAGGGCAGGACTCACTGTTTTAGAAAGTGCATCAATGAAACCATCGGCATTCACGGTGTACTTCACTTCTTCGTCCGCTACAGCAGAAGTATTGACACACACGAAGGACTGATCAGCGTCCATCATCGGCTTACAACGTTCAAGAACCGCAGGATCGAACACCACATCGCCATTGAGCCAAATCACGCCGCCATCGGAAGCCAGGCGAAGCGCCTTAAGCAGTGATCTGTTCGTATTGGTTTGATCAAAGTTCTCGTTGTAGGCGTAGGTGACGTTTGGAAAGGCTTCCAGGATCATGTCGAGTTTGAATCCCACGACCGTGAGCACACGAAGATCCTCACCAAAAGCCTTTTGCAGGTTGTCCATCTGCTGGCCCATGATCGTGCGGCCATCAGCTAGGGGAGTGAGTGGCTTAGGCCACGGCTTACCTAGCCGAGTGCCCATTCCAGCGGCCAAGATCACTGCTTGAGTATTCATGTGGCGCATCTCCGGAGTGGGCTTGGTGCTACTGACGAGGAGTGACCTATCGTAACGGCGTGACCGATCAGCCGCGCCCTACACACCCAACGGTGGCCCAGATCCGTGAGGTGTGTCAGCCACCAGCAATTCGCGGCCGCACGAACTCAGAACATTGGGTTGCCGATGTCTATTTACGTGATATTTCGCCTTACCTGACCAAGCAACTGTTGAAAACCCCAATCACGGCGAATCAAGTCACCTGGCTCATGGTGGCAACGGGTGCATCAGCCGCCTTGGCTTTATTGATTCCTGGCATCTGGGGCCCGCTGTTGGCTGTCTTCCTGGGTCAGATGCAAATGCTGTGGGATTGCTGCGATGGCGAAGTGGCCCGTTGGCGCCGCAAGTCATCCCCTATGGGTGTGTTCATTGACCGTGTTGGTCATTACACAACTGAGGGACTAATTCCGATCGCATTGGGTTTACGTGCTGCAGGCTTTCCCAACGAAGGCTGGCTTGATTCCATTTGGCCATTCCTCGGTGCCCTTCTTGCTGTCATCATTCTTTATAACAAGGCGCTGAATGACATGGTGCATGTATCTCGCGCATACAACGATCTTCCTAAGCTCGTTGACAAAGCCGAGGTCGGAGTTCCAACACACAGCGGTGTTCGCAACCTTCGTTCACTTGCGAAGTTCTTCCCGTTCCAGCGCGCCTATCACTCGGTTGAGTTAACGATTCTGATTTTGATTGCCGGAATTATCGACCTCTTCATTGGCGACCTTGGTGCTACAAGAGTGCTCCTCATTGCTCTTCTTGGTTTTGGTGTCATCACGATCGTTGGGCACCTTGCATCGATTCTGACCTCGAGCAAATTGCGATGAGTGTTCCGACCTATGGCGTAGTCGTCCTCACCATGGGCAAGCGCCCAGAAGATCTCGCTCGTGGCCTGCAGTCACTTCTTGATCAACAAGGTGTTGATCTGGACATTGTTGTTGTTGGTAATGGGTGGCAACCCAGTGATCTTCCAACTGGTATCAAAGCGCACGGGTTGCCAGAGAACATTGGTATTCCTGCAGGGCGAAATGCTGGCGTAGATCAGGTTTCAGGTGACTTGCTGTTCTTCCTCGATGACGACGCATCCCTTGCTGATCCACAATTCCTGGCGACGGTTGCGCAACGTTTTGCTGCGGACCCAAAGTTGGGGTTGATTCAACCGAGAGTTGTTGATCCAACAGGACTTGAAGCACCGGGCCGTTGGGTTCCTCGCTTGCGGGTTGGTGACCACGCAACACCAGGCCCAGCAACAGCACTATGGGAAGGTGCTGTTGCGATGCGGCGCGATCTCTTTGATCGCATCGGCGGCTGGCCTGATGAATTCTTTTACGCGCACGAAGGTATCGACCTAGTGTGGCGAGTGTGGGATGAAGGCTTTACTCCTTGGTACGCCGGTGATCTTGTGGTGCATCACCCAGTGATTGACCCTGCTCGGCACGATGTCTACTACCGACTCAATGCACGCAATCGCGTATGGCTAGCACGTCGCAATCTTCCTCTGGTGATTGAGCCGTTTTATGTTGGCACTTGGGTGGGTATGACGTTATTGCGCGTGCATGACAAGGCCGCATTGAAGTCTTGGTTCGCAGGTCTTGGGGAAGGTATCAAGCACCGACCTATGGGACGCAAAAAGATGCAATGGAAAACAGTGTGGGCAATGACTAAAGCTGGCCGCCCACCGGTGATTTAGCGCGATTAAGAAGCGCAGAAGGATTCGTCACCGGTATTCAACTTCGAATACACGTCTCCGGCAGCAGCGCTGATGATCACCGGCTTGATCGCTGTGAAGTCAGGTCCAATGGTGAGAGTCATCCGTTGGCCATTACCCGTTGGATCTGCCTTCGCAGTGGAAGCCCACACCAACGTCTTGGCACTGGTGTCCCAGCGCGGGCTGTACTGCACAACTGTTGCGGTTACCGGAGCTTTGGCATTGCCGACATTTTGCACGCGGTAGCCCTGAGCCTTGAGTTGCTTGGCAACCTTGCGGGCAAGTCCTGGAGTGGTAGTGCCGTTAAACACGTCAACGTAGATACCGCTCGGCGCAGTAGAAAGTGTTGGTTGCCCATTGGTTGGCTTTGGTGGATACGCAGTGTCTTCGCGCATTGCTTTCCACACTGGGCGTGCTTTCTTCTTATTTTCCAACACGTTAGCGCCGTCACCAGCTGGCTTCCAAGGCATGGTCAAAAATGTGAGGTTTTTCGGATTGATGTCCTTCATGGAAAGCACAAGCTCTTGCAGTTGCTTGAGGTCTGCCATTTGTGGATCAGCAGTGATCGCTTGGGTTGCAGCGTCGAGAAGACCGATCACAGAAGCTGGATTCAGCAAGGTCCCGCTTGAAAGCACCTTGCGGGAAAGGGAAGAGATAAAAGCTTGCTGACGACGAATACGAGACGTATCTGATCCGTCACCAATGTTGTGGCGAATGCGCACGAACGCTAACGCTTCTTCTCCAGTAACTGTTTGCTTTCCTGCAGGAAGATTCAAGCCGCTCTGTCGATCCTTTACAGGTTCAGTGAGGCAGATTTCCACGCCGCCAACGGCGTTCACAATTTTCTTGAAGCCGCCAAAGTCAATCTTCACAAAGTTTGTGATGTCCATACCCGTGAGTTCGTTGACCGTTTTAATCGTGCACGCAGGTCCGCCGATGGAATAGGCATCGTTGAATTTCGCTGTCTTGTTGCCGACTGTTTGGCCTTTGCTGTTTTCACATGTTGGAATATGAGTCAAGGTGTCTCGAGGGATGCTCACAGCGATGGCATTTGAACGGTCAGCGCTCACGTGTAAAAGAATGGTGGTGTCGGAGCGCTCTCCGTAGTTCATTCCTTTTTTGCCGTACCCCTGATTGCCCTTGCCGGTTCGGGTATCTGTTCCCATCAGCAGCACATTGAGCGGTTTGGTGTTGCCATCGGCGTCATAGACCAAGCCGGCGGTTTCTGGGGAACTAGTGGAACCATCGAGCTGGCTTGAGACGTCCAAGCTCTTGATGTTTCCCTGGAGGTTTCCCATGAGGTGGTTCACGCCTGCACCGATGACGGTGGTGACCAGCACGATGCCAGCTGCCAAGGCAGCAATGATGCGCGGCCAGCGTCGGCGCGAGTTTGCCATGAACGTCCTTCTCACAGGGGGTGAATAGCCATCGTAAGTCGCCAAGTGGCTCCTCACGAATGCTCAGACGGCGTGTTGCCCTGTGAGGTTCCCGTAGGGGAGACCTAGGTAACAGTTAGGCCTCATATGGCGTGTGCTGATTGAGTCCACTGCCTTGTCCATGGCACCGTAGGTATTCGTCCCCTTCTTCCCCGAAAGGACCCGTATGACGTTTCGAGCATTTGCTCGTCGTCCCATCGTTTGGGTCACCACCTCTTGTATCGGGGTGGCGGGGTTTGTGTTGCCTGTTACGAGCTTGCCGAGCCTGGATCGCAGTGCTGTTACCCCAACTGAGCAGTCCATCTCAGTTACAGGAATCGATGAAGTGGGGATCACCGAATCAGCCGTTGCAATGGCATCTTGGTCAGGTGGTGCATCGGTTCAGTCCTTGGGCCTAGCGCACAAAGACCATGCCCATGCTGTGAGTGCTGAGGAAGCAACAGATCTCACTCCAGCTATTGCTACAACAACTCTCGAGACTGAAAACTTTGGCTTGGTGGCAGTGACTGCTGATACACCTATTGACCCAGACTCACGTGTGCTCGTTCGTGTTCGTGAAGATGGTAACTGGGGATCGTGGGAAAAGTTGGCGATCTCAGATCACCGACCAGATCCAAATTCATTGGAAGCTGCCAGTGCGCGATACGGAACAGAGCCGCTCCTGACCGCTGAAGCAGATGGCGTTCAAGTGCGCATGGATACGCCAAGTGGTGTCGAACCAGCAAACACTCAGGTGGTGTTGCTTGATAACCCAGTAACGAGTGCTGATGGCAATCTTCCTGAATCTCAAGCGAGCAATGATCCAATTGCATCGGTTGAAGCTGGAACGGTCAGCGCACCAATGCCAAACATCATCACTCGTGCGCAGTGGGGTGCGGACGAAAGTTTGCGTCGAGGGTCTGCAACCTACGCAGGAACAATTAAAGCGGGATTCCTGCATCACACAGTGACAACAAATAACTACACACCTGAACAGGCAGCTCAGCAGGTGCGCAATCTCTACGCCTACTTCACCAAGAGTCTTCGCTATTCAGATATGGCGTACAACTTCATCGTTGACCGTTTTGGTCGACTCTATGAAGGCCGTGCTGGTGGAATGGATCAAGCAGTTGTCGGTGGCCACACTGCTGGCTTCAATCAAGACACGTTTGCGGTTTCAGCTCTCGGCAACTTCCAATCGGCTTCGCCTGCACCAGATCAAATGAATGCGATTGACGACGCAGTTGCGCAACTCTTTGCGTGGAAGTTAGCGCTGAACCATCGCGATCCAAACGGGTCTACACAGCTCACCTCTGATTCATCAGCGGGAACCTCGAAATATCGCGCGGGTCAGGTTGCTAATGCCCTCGTGATTGGTGGTCATCGAGATATTGGCAGCACAGCTTGTCCTGGCAAGTTCCTTATACCACAACTCCCTGCGATTCGTGCCGCAACGACAGCAAAGATGGGTGTCACAGCAATCAACCCGGCTGTTGGCCCTGCTGTTGCTTGGGGAGCCAATCAGCCATTGGTTTTGAACACCACGACCAATGCGCCATTGACGTGGACAGTAAATATTTCTTCACGCTGTGGAGCGGTTGTTCGAACTCTCACCGGTGCACAGACCGCGCCGGGAGCCCTCGCAGTCAACTGGGATTTGAAGGACAACGCTGGCAATGCAGTTCCTCCCGGCACCTACAGTTTTAATCTGACTGGAACAAGCGGCGCGGATTCGATTTATCCATGGACTGGAACAGGTGTCATCACAACGGCACCAGGTTCGCCAATTGATCCATGTGGCCCTCCTGACACTTTCTCGCTCACAGGAGCTGGTTACGGCCATGGCATTGGAATGTCGCAATGGGGCGCCTATGGGATGGCGAAGGAGGGAAGTAATGCAACCCAAATTGTTTCGCATTACTTCCCAAACACTGCTGTTGCGCCAGTGCAAGATGACATGGAACTTCGCGTCAATCTTTTCTATCGTGTTGCTCAAACCAAGGTTCGTGCTGAATCCCTTGAAGCTGGCGGTGGCCAAATTGAGGTCACGGTGGGCGGCAATGTTGTCACCGGCTCGCCAAGTGACGTGTTCACGTTCAATGTTGCTGGCAACGCTGTAAACGTTCAACGCACCACAGGTGGTCAAACTTCAGACCTAGGTACTGCTGCGCAAGCAACAGTGAAGTGGGCGGGCAACCGAGATTCTGGATCAGCTACTGGACCAGCAACAGCTTTGAATGTGATCGGACCAAATGGTTCATTTACCACCGCAGGGCATCGTTACCGTTTTGGAAAACTCGATGTTGTTGCGGCGACGAACTCAACGGGCACGCGTCTCAATGTTGTGAATCAGCTTCGTTTGCATGATGAATACCTCTATGGCATTGCGGAAGTTTCCAGCTCGTGGCCCGAGGCAGCAATGCAGGCTCAAGTAATTGCTGCACGTTCGTACGCTCTCGCCAAGTTCAACGCAGGAGAAAAGAAGGCTTGTAATTGCCATATCGATGATGGCGATGGTCCGTTTAACGATCAGGTTTTCGTGGGTTGGGCAAAAGCAACTGCACCTAAGGGTGATCGCTGGGTAGCTGCAGTGAATAGCACTTTTGGTTCTGAAACCACAGGCATCGCTGCGACCTACAACGGTGCACCGATTAGCGCCTTTTATTCATCATCATCTGGTGGCGTCACCAATACAACAAAGGATGTGTGGGGCGGAGCTCTTCCATATTCAGTCAACGTTGACGACCACTGGTCACTTGGTCCAGATAATCCAAATGCCAGCTGGACAGTGAACGTGCCGCAGGCTGCAATGGCGTCAGCCTTCGGTGTTCCAGGTGTGTGGAAAGTTGAAGTCGCAGAACGTCTGCCTTCAGGCAGCGTGCGCACGCTTGCTGGAACCTTGCAAGATGGATCAACGCGCACAATCACCGGTGAAGTGATGCGCGCAAGGCTTGGTTTGAAGTCAACGTATGTCAATGCGATTAATGGTCAGGCAGTTCCAGGTGCTCCGGCGATCACACCAACTCCTGCCGCGAGTACTTCCACCCCGCCTGTTCCCGCGACGACTATGGCTCCCGCGGCAAGTGCAACGATCACGATGAAGATCGGCCCGACCTTGAAGCCAAAGGCTGGATCTTCGTTGAAATTCAAGGGCAAGGTGGTTCCTGCTGCCGGTGGATTAACTGTGCAGCGTCAGATGAAGGTCAACGGCGCTTGGGAAGTCAAGGCAACCACCACGACTAAGAGCAATGGCCGTTTTAGTTTTACTATTAAAAAAGCTGTGCCAGCGGGCGCTGAATATGAGTACCGCGTTGTGGTGCTGAAGAACGGTGCAGAAGTTGCGGCGAGTACGTCAGGCCTTGTAAAAATCCGAAAGTGATTACTGCCAGACCTGAGTAATGCCTTCTTGTAGAGCAATTGCTGCTGTATCAACAGCATCGCTCATCACTACTGCACCCGATCCAAGGAGCGGGAACAGCGTTGGGATCAACCAAGCGCCTAATGAATCCACTGTAGGCGCGTTGATAAGAACGCGATCTGATGAATCGGGCAGCGAAGATGCAACCCACTGAAGTGAATCAATACGCGAATAGGAAGTCTCACCCAGAATCAAAGCCATCCCGTCTCCGGCGGCCGGTGCGACGAGCAACGCATCTGGTTGCATGCGCGAAAGTCCAGTTGCATCAACGACGGTTGATGGTAGGCCGGCTTCAACCAGCCCAAGTGGATGGAGTGAGACCACCCAAGGTTCGTCGGCGTCGGGAAGAGTCGAAGCGGTAGCTCGATCAGTGATCACTAAGTCCGATGAAGTGACATCGCCAAAAGGAACCACAACAGCGCCGATCGTCCATGCAGCGAGCGTCCAAGTGATGCGCTGCCAGTGCCAAGGCAAATGCATGGCAATGGTTGATCCAGGCTCAAGGTCGCCTTCGTCAACCAAGGCGCCGGCGTTCTTGGCGACGGCATTGAGCACGGTCACCCCAGAAAGTTCGGTGCGCATGCCATCAGAGTCGAGTGAGGTCAAAAATGGCTGACCAGAAAAGCTGCGAACCCGCTGATTGAGGAGCGGCCAAAGTGCGCCATCAAATTGCCTTGCCATAGGCGCGAACTTAGTGGTTCCCGAGCGGGGCCCGATACGTATGGCACAGTTGCCGAATGACTGAAGCAGTACTCCTCGTAGGTGGGCAGGGCACCCGACTTCGCCCCCTCACGATTAACACCCCAAAGCCCATGTTGCCGGTGGCTGGCGTTCCTTTCACCGTGCACCAGATCACCCGGGCTCGGGATGCTGGAGTCACCCGCATCATTCTGGGCACTAGCTACAAGGCCGAGGTCTTCAAGGAATTCATCGATGCCAGTGATCTGGGAATAGAGGTTGTCATTGCGACCGAGCCTGAGGCTCTGGGCACCGGGGGAGCGATCCGCTTTGCTGCCGAGCACCTGACTAGCGGCCCAGATGAACCTGTGCTGATCTTCAACGGCGACGTGCTTTCCGGCTTGGATATCGAAGGTCTGGTTGCTCACCATCTGCGCACCAACAGTGACGTCACTATCTATCTGACTCCTGTTGAAGATCCACGTGCCTTTGGTTTGGTTCCGACAGATCAAGACGGACGCGTCACTGCCTTCCTAGAAAAGCCGACGACACCGGAAGAGATCGTCACGAACAACATCAATGCAGGTTGCTATGTGTTCAAGCGTTCAGTGATTGATCAAATTCCCGCAGGTCGAGTTGTCTCTGTTGAACGCGAAACTTTTCCTGGGCTTCTCGCAGCTGGTGCATTGGTTACCGGTGTTGTCGATCCCGGTTACTGGCTCGACTTAGGAACACCACTTGCATTCGTGCAAGGTTCAAAAGATCTCGTGCTCGGGCATGCACCATCACCTGCAGTTCCTGCAACGGGAGATTTCTTAGCGCTCGATGGTGCACGCATTGATGTATCAGCGAATGTGCATGGTGGATCAGTTATTGGTCGCAATGCATCAGTTGCAAACGATGCAGTCGTGAATGGTTCCGTTGTGTTCGACAACGCAGTGATTCACGAAAGTGCACGCATCACCAACAGCATCATTGGTGAGAGTGCAGTGGTTGGTGCGCACGCAATTATTGATGGCGCAGTGATTGGTGACGGTGCTGTGATCGGTGCGCACAACGAGCTGACTGCCGGTGCACGCGTGTGGCCGGGAGCACAGTTGGGTGACACGGCAATTCGTTTTTCCAGCGATCGCTCGTGATTATTCAAGAATAAAATCTGCGGGGTCACGAGGTTCGCGATCCTTGGCAGGGGATTCTGCATGACCAATTGCGATAGCGCCAAGTGGTTGTAGTGAGTCAGGTAATCCGAGGACTGAGCGAACGGTGTCAGGGCAGAAAATTGTGGAGCCAATCCAGGCAGAGCCGACATCGTGAGCAGCCAGTGACACCAACATGTTTTCGACTGCAGCTCCACCTGCGACCATGAACATGTCGCGCTCGGCAGCATTGCGAGCATCGTCTGGGTAGGTATGAGCGCCTTCTGCCATGTCAATGAACGGAATCACGATGACGGGTGCGGTGCGCAGGATGTTACCACGTGCGAGGCGTTTACTTATTGATGCTTCATCGAACTGATCAGATGCTTTGAGGTCAGCAATCCATTTTTCACGCATTGCATCAAGCAGTAGTTCTCGTTTTGGTTCATTTCTCAAAACAAGGAAACGCCACGGAGTTGAGTGGTGAGGCGCAGGCGCTGTGATGGCAGCAGCGATCGCTTCGTGAATAATTACATCGCTCACGTGCGCATCAGTGAAGCTGCGTACCGTGCGTCGATTCGCAACAGCAGTTTTGTGACCTTCTTGAATTGCTTCAGCGGTGCCAAGCCAGAAGAGATCTTCTTCGCGTGCACGAATGAGTGGTGCTGCGCCAGAGCCGTCTTCGTCCGTAACGAACTGATCCATGCCGCGCACTACGGCAACAGGATTACCCACCGACTTGCCTTTAACTAAGTCGGCCGCGCTCGCGATCTCGTCAGCGATTGCAATCACAGTCATTTCAAGGGTTCGACCAAACTGATCTTGCTTGCCGGTGTGATCGTCAAGGGCTAAAAGCCCAGCAATACCAATGGCATTGTCAGTAAGACCATTTCTCCAAGCTCGACCCATGGTGTCGGTGATGATGACGCCAAGTCGTTTGCCAGTGAGGTCTTGAAGTTCTTGACGGATGCGTCGTGCTGATGCATCAGGATCTTTTGGAAGTAGCACAACCGTGCCAGCGTCTACGTTGCTGGCATCAATGCCAGCGGCAGCCATCACTAAGCCATGGTGCGTTTCAACAATACGAGTGGTGCCACGGGCATGATGTTTTGTGGCAAGAGTGCGCACGGATTCCTGATCGATGAGCTCATCACGATTGTCTGAGGCAACAACATTGCCTTCGACTTTAGAAACAATTTTGCTGGTGATGACTACGACGTCACCGTCTTTCAGGGAATGGGAACCATCAGGCCATTGCAACGTGGCATCGCAAATCAATTGCGTCAGATTGCTGGAGTGATCAATGCGGGGAATCCCCGGCACTGCAACAACCTGCATGGCTTCCTTAAATAGAGGCGAAGTCGATTGCTTGCGCCGCCATGGCTGCAGTTGCATCAACATCGGTCATCATAAGTGGGATAGCGCGAGCGCGAATCCCTGATTCTTCAATTGCTGCAACACTTATGGCATCTTGGGTATCAACGAGCCAGGCATCAATGAAGCCGCCGTTGCTGCGGGCTCCGTAGTGAAGGGCGACCGCTGTAGCGGTTGTTTCGATATCAAGTGCGGTGAGGCATGCATCAGCCATACCTCGCACAGGAGCATCGCCAACGATGGGGGATAGGCCCACTACGGGAGCCTTAGTGGTGCGAATGGCCTCAGCGATGCCAGGGACCTGAAGGATCGCGCCAACAGACACCACTGGGTTACTTGGCGGCAAGATCACCAGGTCGGTGTCATGAATGGCCTCAAGGACTCCAGGAGCAGGCTTTGCTTCATCGATACCGACCATCACGAAGCCCTGTGCTGGCAGCGAAGCGCGGTAACGAATCCACCACTCCTGGAAATGAATCGCTCGACGGCCCTCTTCTGGGGTGTCAACGACCACGTGGGTCTCGGCTCGTTCATTACTCATGGGCAGCAAGGTCACTCCTGGCTGCCAGCGGTCGCATAGGGCTGCGGTGACCTCGGTGAGGGTGAACCCTGACTGCAGGGACTGGGTGCGAATGAGGTGGGTAGCCAGATCCTTATCGCCAAGACCAAACCAGGTTGGCTCCACGCCATAGGCGGCGAGCTCTTCTTTGGCGGAGAAGGTTTCGCCCTCGCGGCCCCAGCCGCGCTCCTTACTAATCCCGTCGCCCAGGGTGTACATCACGGTGTCCAGATCGGGGCAGACCCGCACGCCATGAACCCAGATGTCATCGCCGGTATTGCCGATGACCGTGACCGCAGTGAGCGTGCCACCCTGGCCGTCAGGGTTCACCTGGCGAAGGTGGGCGAGCAGTCCAACAAGAAAGCGAGCGCCACCGATTCCACCCGAAAGGACGGTCACGCGGGCGGGGGCAGAAGTCATGGGTGCATCCTGCCAAGTGCTGTTCTTTTCCCTCACGTCCCCCTCAAAGTGGACTTTTTTGACCCGTTTACGGCGTGTCAGGTTAATTTCTTGAAAACAAGGGTCGATTTGTCCTATTCGAAGTTGACGAATGGTAAATAACACCGATGTAATACGGGCTCAAGACAAACGTTTTCATCTCTATAAGGGTCGAGGGGGTCCAACACGTGACCGACAGCAACACTGGAAGCCTTACATTGCTTCCGCTGTCCGACGTCGAGGAACTGGCGTGGCAGGAACAAGCACTGTGTGCTCAGACTGATCCAGAAGCATTCTTCCCAGAAAAGGGTGGCAGCACTCGCGAGGCCAAGCGCGTCTGCTTGAGCTGCGATGTACGCACAGACTGCCTTGAGTATGCACTTGAGCAAGACGAGCGTTTCGGCATTTGGGGCGGCCTCTCAGAGCGGGAGCGTCGACGCCTAAAGAAGCGCGCCATCTAGAGTGATCTAGTGCAGCCTGAATTCGACGAGCCAGAACAGGCAGATCAGCAGGATTCGGCGCAAGTAGCGCAGGGTGGCTCGTCTGAGCGCGAGTTAGACGAGCTGGAAGTTATTGGGCTCGATGAGCCTGCAGAAATCTTTGAAGCGTCCGACGATGCCTTAATCGTTGTAGAAGAGTCAGCTGAAACTCAAACAGAAGACCAAGCTTGGTCCCAGTGGTTCAGTGATGATGAAGCACAAGCTGGTTTTGGATTACCCCGTCGTCACCACCACGTCACTTCGGTGGTCGTCTCCCATGAGGGTGAGATCTGGCTCCCCGCGGTGCTCACAACGTTGGCCAACCAAACTCGGCATGCAGATGCCGTTGTTGGTGTTGATACGGGTTCAACCGATGACAGCCCGAACTTGTTGCGCAGGTCCTTGGGCTCTGACCGCGTTATCGTTGAAGACTTCAGTGCTGGATTTGGCGCAGCAGTGGCAGCAGGGCTTGCGCATGTTGGTGCGGTGCACACTGATGCCTCGCAGGATGCTGGCGAACTTATTACCTGGGTATGGCTCCTGCATGACGACAGTGCCCCAGATCCTTCGTGTCTTGAAGCGTTGCTCAACACCGCAGATGACAATCCAAGTGTTGCCATCTTGGGTCCAAAAATTCTTGGGTGGCATGACCAGAGGCTGTTGTTAGAAGCCGGATTCAGCGTCACCGGCGCGGGTCGTCGATTTACTGGACTAGAGCGCCGCGAACATGACCAAGGTCAACATGACGGTGACCGCGATGTATTAGCGGTGAGTTCAGCAGGAATGCTCATTCGCCGTGATCTTTGGGATCGACTTAACGGCTTTGATCCGCAACTTCCGCTGTTCCGCGATGATCTCGATCTTTGCTGGCGTGCTCATCGCGCAGGTGAGCGAGTGATGGTTGCCACGAACGCTGTGCTGCACCATCGCGAAGCATCTGCACATGGTCGCCGTGTTACTGACATTGCCCCGCATCCACATCGCGCCGATCGTGAAGCGGCGGTCCATGTGCTTCTCGCACAGAGCAGCGCTGTTGCAAGTCCGTTTATTGCCATCCGTTTGTTCTTGGGTAGTGCACTTCGCGCGTTGATGTTCTTGCTAGGAAAAGACTTCAGTGCAGCCGATGATGAAGTCAAAGCAGTGCTCGATGTGGCACTTCATCCAAAGCGTTTAGCGCGTTCGCGCCACAGCATTCACGAAACCTCAACTGAGCCTGTGTCAGTAGTGAATGCCTTGCGTCCGCGATTAGCGTGGCAGTTGCGGCAGACAGCAGAGGCTCTCATTGGTATTGCCTCGACCTCGAGCACCTCAACGTCGCAATCGGTCAGTGCTGTTGAGTCTGGTCCAACCGATGATGATTCTGATTACTTGGATGATTCAAGTAGTGGACTCTTACGCCGTATCTTTGTGCGCCCAAGTGTGATCACGGTGCTTGCCTTGATGTTGTTCTCAATCATTGCCACGCGCGCCTTGTGGTTAGGCGACGGAGTCTTGCAGGGCGGTGCCTTGTTACCTACGCCTGATGGCGCAAATGATCTTTGGAATTTGTATACCCAAGGCTGGCATGACATTGGGCCTGGATCATCTACATCTGCGCCACCTTATTTATTGGTGATCTTTGCAACCTCGATCGCATTCCTGGGCAAGAGCGCATTGGTTGTGCAACTGGTGATGTTGCTTGGTTTGGGATTTGCCGGCTGGGCTGCGTACTTCACTTTGCGCGGAGTCATTGCAAGTAAGCCGGTGCGCATTTGGGCCGCGGTGATGTACGCATTGCTTCCCCCTGTAACTGGCGCAATGACAGCTGGACGTCTGGGTACCGTGATTGCTGCGATGGCCTTTCCGTTTGCGGTGCGTTCCTGTGTGCGGCTGGCCACGAGTAAGGCATCGGTTCGACGTGCTGCCGGAACTGCACTGCTGTTGTCGGTATTGATCGCAGCCATTCCGCTGTTCTGGCTCATTGCGTTGGTCTTTGCTATTGCTCTTGGTGTTATGACCTGGCGTCGTGAAGGCATCGCAGCAAAGCCATTGTTGATGCGCCTCGCAATTGCGATTCTTGGTCCGGTTGTGCTGCTGGCGCCATGGAGTCTGCAATGGTTCGCACAACCAGTGCGCTTCCTTATTGGCTCGGGTGAACATAGCTTGAGCGATCCAGATCTTTCACCTGTTGCCGTGCTGTTGATTCATCCCGGTGGTCCGGGCATGACACCTATCTGGATTACCGCTGGTTTGGTTGTTGCTGGTCTGCTTGCATTGCTTCGTCGCGATCGCCTTGCTCCAATCGCACTTGCAGTAGCGATGAGCATTGTTGGTCTCTTCTTTGCCATCTTCCAAACCATCGTGATGGTCACACCTCCGGGTGCAACGGATGCAATTCGACCTTGGCCCGGACCAGCAACCTTGGTTTGGGGCGCTGGGCTCATCCTTGCTGCAGCTCTTGGTGCCGATGGCTTGCGTCAAACCATGGATGGTGCAAGCTTTTCGCTAGAACAGCCTCTTGCCGTGGTTGTGACCGTGATTGCGGTACTGACGCCAATTGCCTCTGGTCTTTTCTGGTTCCCAACAGCTGCAGATGAACTTCAAAAGGCGCCGGCAAGCTCAGTTCCTGCATTTGTCGCCGCTGACTCAGTGAGCCCAGATGCACCGCGCACATTGATGCTGCGGCAAACAGGTTCAGGTCAGGTGCTGTACACCCTGCTGAATGGTCCAGGAGCTGTGCTCGGTGATGCTGAGATGGCGCCACCAGGTGAAGTGTGGTTGCCACTTGATGAAGATGTCGCAGCCCTTGCATCAGGCCGCGGTGGTTCTGAAATTGCTCACTTAAGTGGCTATGGCGTGCGGTACGTACTTCTTGCACGTGGAACATCAACTGATCTCATTCCCATTCTGGATGGCGAGCCAGGCCTGCGTCGCCTTTCAAGCTCAGCCGGTGAAGTTCTGTGGGGAATCGATGGTGTGACCACTCGCGCACGTTTACTGACCGATGGTGTGCCAAGTGCCTTGCAGGTTATCGGTGGCTCACCTGAGCAGGTTGCGGCTGTAGGGGTTGATACGACTCCATATCTCGATCAGACACTCACCGTTGGGCTTGCTGATCGACAACTCGTTCTTGGTCAATTGGCAAACAGCAAATGGAACGCGGTGTCGATCAACCCACTTACGGGCGAAGAAACCGCTCTGGAATCAGTGACTCCAAAGGGTGCCCTGAGTTGGTCGCAAGCCTTTGTCGTGCCAAAGGATGCTGTGCAAGTGCGCGTGAATTTTGATCAGACGACGCGATCGTTATGGATGTGGTTGCAGCTCGTTGTGTTCATCGTGCTTGTGGTACTCGCGTTGCCAAGTCGACGAATTGAAGATGTAGACCCAGATGTGGAAGGCGCAGGATTTCCTGTAGGGGCGGTGAAGCATGACTGACGAATTGAATCCAGAAAGCTCGCAGTCTGACGCCGTTCAAGAAGTTCGCGAACGTCCAATTGCGTCGACTTTCTATCTGCGCATCGCCGTGATCAGCGTCGCGATCATTGTTGGTCTTGGCATTGTTGGCCAGTTTGGGATCAACGCGGTTATTGATGTACCCGTTCAAACGGAGCCAATTCAATCCTCTGTGTTGTTGTGCCCTGAACCAGGCGTTGGCGCGCAAGCTGGTTCACGCATGACTGCCGCAGTTGTTCCAGGGCAACCCGGTCAAGATCAAGGCGATGGCAGGGTTGTTGTCACAACGTTGACGGGCAAGGTCTCTGACAAAGCGAAATTGACTGCACCTGGTGCGCAAACGGAAATCGCCGGACGCGGTCGCAAACTTCCACCGATTAGCGTGGTGGGAACTGGCTCGCTTGCACCTGGCCTGATTGCTAACCAGTGGAGCCGCGATCCCCGCGGGCAAGGTCGAGGCATGGCGAGTACGCCATGTGATTACGCCGCATCGGATTTTTGGTTCGTCGGAGGTGGGGCTGTAGCGGGTCGCCAAACGCGTGTGGTCTTGGTCAACCCTGATGCGTTCGCCGCTGTGATTGACCTGGTGATTTACGGACCAAATGGCGTCATCGATGCACCCGGCGGCCGTGGATTAGTGGTCAATCCAAAGAAGCGAATGTATGTACCGCTGGATGCGTTGGCACCAGGTGTGGCAACAACGGTTATCCACGTGATTGCTCGCACTGGGCGCATAGGTGCGTCAGTTGACGACGATCAGATGTCAGGATTGAAGTCCGTTGGCACCGAATGGGTGCCGCGTTCAGCTGCACCAGCAACCACTGTGTTCGTGCCTGGCGTCTTCCCTGGCAAGGGAGTGCGTGTATTGGCAATTGCAGCGCCGGGTGACGCAGATGCACAGGTGTCGATTCGAGTGATGACCAAAGATGGCACCTTCCAGCCCGCAGAGCGTGATCACTTCACTGTGCCCAATGATTCGGTCATCAGCATGGATATGTCATCGGTTACGCAAGGGCAACCAGCAACCCTTGAGCTCACTTCAGATACGCCGATTGTTGCGGGTATGCGCCAGTTCTATGGCAGTAAGAAAGTTCAAAATGACACCGCGTACGCCGCGGGAGCGCAATTGTTAACTTCCAGTGCAGCTGAAAGTGGCATGCCAGTGCAAGGGGCAACAAGTGTGCGTTTAGCGCTCACGGCTCCCAAGGGCGATGCCAAGGTGCAGGTCAGTTTGTTGCCTTATCTTGGAAAAGATGTGGTGAGTACGCCAGTGCAAGTGCAAGACATCACGATTCCTGCAGGGTCTGTGAAATGGTTGCCGATTACGTTGCAGCGCAAAGCTGCTTGGTTCACGATTGTGGTCACTCCCTTGAATGGCCAGCCGTATTTAGTTGCCCATCAAGTTTTAGAGCGATCACGCTATGGCGATCTTGTGACCGGGTATCCATGGCAGGCACTTCACACCGAAGTGAAGGTTCCGATGGCGCATGAAGACCCAGGTCTGCCTGTTCGTCAGTAGGAACGGCGCGTCCTGCGGCCAGATGTCGTTCGCGGGTATTAGCGTTCCCGTGTGGCTCGCCGACGTTGTTCAAAACCCTCCTGTAATGGTGGCGCTGTGTCGACGTTGACCTACGTCTACGCCGACTCAACTGCAGTGCTCGGGCCTTTGGCAACCTACGCAGAGCCACACTGCTATGACCTATGCCAAATGCATAGTGAGCGGCTCACGGCTCCTCGTGGCTGGGAAATCGTGCGGATCACGCCAGATCCCGATGCACTCAAACCGACCTCTGATGATCTTGAAGCCTTGGCAAATGCGGTGCGTGAAGCAGCTCGTCCACGCTATGTCCCAGGTGGAGATGTTGACCATCCACCGGCTCCTCAAGGCACCGTGGAAGTTTCCCGTCGAGGCCATCTTCGGGTGCTCACTCACGATGATTCGTACGACAATCCATCATCGTTCGACGTTTCTTCCGACCAAGAGTTCTAGGTCCAAGGCACTCGGGTAACCGAGCGATAGCCTTACTCGCGTGCGCAACCTAGATCAGGTCATCAAGGCCTATGACGTCCGAGGCATCTACCCAGATCAATTAGATAGCGATCTTTGCTATGCCATCGGTGGGGCCTTCGTCACGGTACTCAAGCTTGCTGCACGCGATGGCGGGCCAGGAGCAGTCGTCATCGGTCACGACATGCGTCCGTCAGGCCCAGAGCTCGTTGCATCCTTTGCCAATGGCGTGATGGACCAGGGTGTGGATGTCATTCTGATCGGCTTAGCCAGCACCGATGGCCTCTACTTTGCTTCAGGCAAACTCAATCTGCCCGGTGCCATGTTCACTGCGAGCCACAACCCAGCGCAATACAACGGAATCAAGTTGTGTCGCCCAGGTGCCGCACCCGTTGGTCAGGAATCAGGCTTACGTGCGATCAAGGAAATGGTGGAGCAAGAAGCCGTTCCTACATATGACGGTCCTCAAGGCGTTTCGCGAGATGAAGACATGTTGACCCAGTATGCGCAATACATGCGTGAACTTGTCGATGTGTCCGGAGTTCGCCAGTTGAAGGTTGTCGTAGATGCGGGAAATGGCATGGGTGGATACACCGCACCAGCAGTTCTTGAAGATGCTGCAGGTCTGCCGGCTTTGCCATTAGCCATCACTCAAATGTTTTATGAACTTGATGGCACGTTCCCCAACCATGAAGCCAATCCCATTGATCCAGAAAATCTCGTTGATCTGCAAGCCAAGGTCATCGAGGTCGGTGCCGATCTTGGCCTGGCTTTTGATGGCGATGCTGACCGCTGCTTTGTTGTTGATGAGCGAGGTGAGCTCGTCAGCCCGTCGACGATCACGGCAATCATTGCCCAGCGCGAATTGGCAAAGTCACCTGGCTCGGCAGTGATTCATAACCTGATCACGAGCCGCGCTGTGCCTGAAGTGATCATTGAAAACGGCGGCACTCCAGTACGAACGCGCGTTGGTCACTCATTCATCAAAGCAACGATGGCCGACACCAATGCAGTCTTTGGTGGCGAACACTCTGGTCACTTCTACTTCCGAGACTTCTGGCGTGCTGATTCAGGCATGTTGGCTGCATTGCACGTCATTGCAGCCCTTGGTCATACCCCGGAAGGAACCACACTTTCATCGATGCTGGCCCCATTCATTCGCTATTCGATGAGTGGTGAGATCAATACAGAGGTCAAGGATCAGGTCGGTGTCACCGCCGCAATCAAGGCGGAATACTCCCAGCTCGCTGGTGTCACCTTTGATGAAATGGATGGATTAACTATTTCAGCCGATGAGTGGTGGTTTAACGTGCGCCCGAGTAACACTGAGCCCCTTCTGCGGCTTAATGTTGAGGCCAAGGATCCAGCGAAAATGGCCTCATTGCGAGATGAGCTACTCGCCAAGATGCGCAAATAGAACACACCAAAGAAGACGAGGCACTGATGAGCACTGCACCACTTGGGCTTGACCCAGCCCTTTGGGCAATTTTGGCATGCCCGTGTGAAGCACATGGTGAGCTCGTTGCCGATGAAACAGCTCAGACTTTGACCTGCAAGGTGTGTGGCACGGCATTCCCGGTGCGTGATGGCATTGCTGTCATGTTGATGGATGAAGCAGTAAAGCCAGGCCAGGTCTAACTCATGTCATTGGTAGTCCGGGGAGCGATCAAAGACTATGACTGGGGCATCGTCGATGGTCTTGCTCGATGGGCTGGCGGTGCCACAGGAGCGCCGCAAGCTGAACTTTGGTACGGAGTCCACCCAGGCGGGCCGTCACCACTGGTTGATAGCCAAGGTCACACCACGGGGGAAGACCTCGCACGACATTTCGATGTTGAGTCAATCCCACTTCTGGTGAAGTTATTGGCTGCAGCAAAGCCATTGTCGGTTCAAGTGCATCCGAATAAAGCGCTCGCGGCTCTTGGATATGCCGAGCAGCAAAGTGGTGAAGAACCACGTCGGGTGTATTCAGATCCTTTTGAGAAGACCGAATTACTCATAGCGCTCCAGGATTTTGAAGCCTTCGCTGGATGGCGCGATAAAGATGAGTCGATCGCATTCCTGTGTGCAATTGAATCCTTGAATTCTGGGCTTGACCTGGCTGCAGCGAAAGCCGAGATAGCTGCAGGTAACTTCAAGGGCGCGCTCCCGTTGCTCATTGAGGCGAATACTTCAGAGATCGTGCAAACCCTTGCCAGAGCAGCGCAAGCAATTGGTTTGGATGAATCCCAGGTAGGTGCATATGAAACCGTGATGGGTGAATATGCCAACGACGCGGGCGCACTCATCACTCCGCTCCTTGCTTATCTGGCATTGAGCAAAGGTGAGGCAGTTTTCTTACCCGCAGGAGTGCCGCATAGTTACATTCGCGGAATTGGCGTTGAAGTCATGACATCAAGTGACAACGTGGTGCGCCTTGGATTGACCAGCAAGCCGGTGTTTGTTGATCACGCACTCAAAGCGATTAATGATGAGCTCCATCCGCAGGTAATGCGGGTGCATATCGGGGATCTCATTTGGCCGGTGAATGCACCGTTTGTCGTGCGGTTATTGGAGTCAGGCACAGAGCGCATGCCAACGGGTGCCTACAGAATTGCGTTAGCAATCGAAGGTAAATCGAGCATTGTGTTTGAAGACGCGGAAATCACAATTGCGCCCGGACGTGCGGCGGTGATGTCTGCTCATGATCCAGATGCCGATGTTGAAGCACATGGCTTAGTTGCAGTCATTCAATCGACGATCTTGACTCAGGCGTAGCACCTTGCCATCGCTGATGGCAAGTATGAAAAGGAGAAACGTTGAGTACCGAAGGTGGCATGAAGGCTGTCGTTGCAGCGCTTGCAGCAAATCTGGGTATTGCAGTAAGTAAATTCGTCGCCTTTGCTTTCACGGGCTCTTCGTCGATGCTCTCAGAAGGCATTCACTCTATTGCTGACTCTGGAAATCAAATTTTGTTACTTGTGGGCAATAAGCGCAGTAAGAAGACCGCGGATTCTCATCATCCTTTTGGCTATGGTCGTCGCCGCTATGTTTACGGCTTCATTGTTTCGATCGTGTTGTTTCTTGTGGGTGGCGTCTTCTCGCTCTACGAGGGCATCCATAAATGGCAGCATCCTGAAGGTCTTGAAGACTGGTGGATTGCAGTTCTTGTGCTGCTCGTTGCGATTGTTCTTGAGTCGCTTTCATTCCGAACTGCAATTCGAGAAGCGAATCATTCGCGGGGAAAGCGTTCGCTGTTTCGCTTTGTGAAAGATGCGCGTCAGCCGGAACTGCCAGTAATTTTGCTAGAAGACGCTGGTGCTCTTGTTGGCCTCGTGTTTGCGCTGCTTGGCGTTGGCATGGCAGTTATTACTGGTGATGGTCGATTTGACGCAGCGGGCGCAATGGCTATCGGTTCGCTGTTGGTTGTCATTGCGATCTTCCTTTCCATGGAAATGACAGCAATGCTCGTGGGTGAATCAGCTCTCCCAGAAGAAGTCGCTGCGATTCGGGCAGCATTGGAATCTTCACCTGGAGTTGAGCGTGTTATTCACCTTCGCACTGTTCACGTTGGTCCAGATGAGCTGCTTGTGGGTGCCAAGATTGCGGTTAAACACGGCGACACTGGTCAAGAGATAGCTAAGGCCATTGATGAAGCCGAAATAGCGCTTCGCGCCGCAGTTCCTACGGCCCGCTATGTATTCCTTGAACCAGATATTGATCGCAACTCAACGAGTCAATAGCTACTGGGCCTTTGCTGGTTGGTAACCCTCGGTTTCAACTCGCGCTGCATTTTTGGGCAGCGTAAGCGAGGTAATAAAACCAAGCAGTACGAAGATGCCGGCAACCCACGCCACCAAAGTGATGGCGCTAGCAAAGCCTGCCGATGCACCTTCAATCAACACAGCGCCGTTAGGTAAGGACGCTAAACCAGGAATTGCCTGACCAGCTGATCCGGCAACAGCGTCACTGATTTGTTGCGCCTCAGCGGCTGGAACTCCGCGATCTGTAAGTTGCACCGCGACATTGCCAAGGCCAAGGATCAGCGTGGTACCAATGATTGCTGTGCCAATCGCTGCGCCAACCTGACGGGAAGTTGATTGGACCGCACTTGCTTGACCTGAATCAGCAACGGGAACTTCAGAAAGAATCACACCGGTGAGTTGTGCGGTAGCAAAGCCCACACCCATGCCGTAGATGAACAGCCATGGCGCCATGCCCCAGCCAGTAATTTCTGTGGAGAGCACAAAGCCCAGGCCAAAGATGCCGACTGCTTCCAGCAACATGCCAAGTTGCAAGACTCGCACCGGACCCATGCGTTGGGCAAGAGGAGCGCCCATGCCAGAGGCTACGAATGACCCTGCAGCAAGTGCCAGGAGGATGACTCCAGTCTGCAGTGCGTTGTAGCCGCGCGTAGCTTGCAAGAAGAGCGGAATTGCAAAGAGCAAACCAAATTCGCCAAGGCTCACCACGAGAGCAACGGCATTGCCGAAACCGAAAGTACGAATTTTGAACAGGCGAAGATCAAGAATCACAATTTTTCCAGCAGCTGCTTTCTTCTTTTCAATGACGATCAGTGCAACAAGTGCGAGTAAGCCGAGAATGCCTACGACGAACACGATTGAAAGATTCTCAAGTGGCCAATCCACAGAGCCCAGATGGAAGGTATTGATTGGTTTGATCCAGCCGTAGCGTTGACCTTCAATGAGTGCGAACACAATGCCGGCAAGACCAAGGGTGATGAGCAGTGTGCCGGCAAGGTCAAAGCCTTTTCGAGCGAGTAGATCCTTGGTTTCAGGAACGCTCATCAGCACACCAACGAGCACAATGATGCCGATTGGTACGTTGATCAAGAATGCCCAGTTCCAGGTGGCATAGGTGGTCAGCCAGCCGCCCACCACTGGGCCAAGGGCGGCCATGCCACCGATGGTTCCGCCCCATACGGCGAAGGCCACAGCGCGCGATTTACCGATGAATACCGCATTGATGATCGAAAGTGAACTCGGCAGGATCATTGCGGCGCCAACACCTTGAAGTGCGCGCGCCCCGATAATTTCGGTGGCACCCATGCCCAGTGCTACAAGAGCACTGGCGATCACAAACACAATCACACCGGTCATGAAGATCAGGCGTCGCCCGAAGCGGTCGCTCATGCGACCAAACAGGATGAGTAATGCTGCGAAGGTCAGGGAGTAGGCGGCGTTGATCCACTCGGCATCATTGGTCGAAAGGCCAAGGTCGCGCACCATGGTTGGGATGGCAACGTTCACCACAGTTGCGTCCAAAATGATCATGGAGACGCCCAAAGCCAGGAAGCACAAAGCCACCCAGCGGCGCTTACCAATTAACACTGTCGCCATTTCGGCCATGCCCACCCTCCATCGGAATTGGCCTTAGTTTGCCGCACTGGCAGACTCTCCCTGTGCTTTCCATGGATGACCTGAGTGTCCCGGTTGTTCTTGCCCCAATGGCAGGCATCACCAACCGCGCATTTCGCAAACTTTGCCGGGAAGCGGGTGCTGGTTTATATGTCTCTGAAATGGTGACTTCACGCGCGTTGGTTGAAGGCAATGCCGAAACCATCGACATGGTCACCTTTACGGAAGATGAGAAACCACGGTCAGTTCAGCTTTATGGCGTTGATCCCAAGGTCATGGCTGCAGCTGTGCGCATTTTGATTGAAGAAGACCGTGCGGATCACATTGACATGAACTTCGGGTGCCCGGTTCCCAAGGTCACGCGCAAGGGTGGCGGTAGTGCGTTGCCTTGGAAGCGTGATCTATTTCGTTCCATCGTTAAAGCTGCCGTTGAAGCGGCAGATGGCAAAGTGCCGGTCACGGTGAAAATGCGCAAAGGCATTGATGACGATCACCTCACCTATTTAGAAGCCGGTCTTGCAGCTGCACAAGAAGGTGCCACCTGGGTTGCTTTGCACGCACGCACTGCCGAGCAGATGTATGCAGGTAAAGCAGATTGGGAAGCTATTGCCCGTTTGAAAGAGCACCTTGCACCAATGAACACTCCAGTCTTGGGTAATGGCGACATCTGGACAGCTCAAGATGCGCTGAGCATGATGGAAACCACTGGTGCTGATGGTGTTGTGGTCGGTCGTGGATGTCTTGGGCGCCCATGGCTCTTTGGGCAATTAGCAGCAGCATTCACCAATGAGCCAATTCCAAGTGATCCAAATTTTGCTGAGGTGCTCACATTGCTGAAACGCCACGCAACTCTGTTGTGCGAGGACTACGGCGAATTCAAAGGGATTCGCGATATTCGCAAACACATGGCTTGGTACCTCAAGGGATTTAGTGTCAAGCAGGGCATTCGTTTGGCCATGGGCAATGTTGAAGACCTCAATCAACTTGATGAATTGATTGCGCAGATTGATGCGAATCAAGAATTTAATGTTGAGGTGGGTGCTGGCCCTCGAGGCCGCACCTCTGGCGGTCGGCGCCCATCATTGCCTGACGGTTGGCTCAATACGCCAGACCTCGACGAAAAAGCATTGTCACTGCTGCGTCACGCAGAGTTATCAGTCAGCGGCGGTTAATGCGAGGCGCTGTGCACGAGTTGGGGTTGCGTCCATCGGGTGAGTAAGTAATAGCGCAGGAGTGCTGCAGTTTCGCGGCCCACGTAGTCACTGGTCATTGCTGTTCCAGGGCCAGACTTTGCTGGCGAAACATGCGCATCAATGCCAAACCCGCTGGCGATCGCTGAAGCACGTGCAGCGTTAGGCGGGTCAGTGACGATCGTGGCTGAATCCCAATGAAGGTCGCTCATGACTGCACCAATCATTTGCAGCGAGCCCAGGGTGTCAACACCCGTTGTGAAATTGACGATGTCGCGATTTGGTACGCCTTTGGCGATCAGCATGCGTCGTTCGATTTCGGTCACGCGATCGCGACCCGTCAACATAATGACTGGAGCCACGTTGGCTTTATACAGTTCAGCAGCGTGATCAATTCTTGATTGCAAGACATCGCCGTCATCACCCCAGAAACGACTTGGGTCCATCATCACTATGGCTTGAGTCTTTGTTCGGTCATCAAATTGGGCTGTCAAAACGATCTGCATAGCCGCACCGATGGGGATAAGAAGAAGTACGACGATCCCCACCGTGATGCCAGCAGTGAGCCAACCTCTTGGTGATTTCGGAAGGTCGGGGGAGCGGGGCTGGCGCGACGAAGAAGCCAGTGGCGCACCCATTTGCCCATGTTCACACCTTCTTTCACGGATTGTGGGGATGGCACACCGCATGAGACAAAGCGAACATGAATGCCGCCCTTTGTTGGGGTTTGGTAAGGGTGTGGTCAGAACAGCGGTTTGGGCTGGATTTACGCCATCTGCCTACGGCACTGTGTGCAGGTACTTCAACGTCGAGGGATGGATCCAATGGCCACGCAAACGCCAGTTGTTGTGCGACTGCCTGCACCAAAGGCAGCGCATGTGCGTACCACTGACGTGTGGGCAGTTGTGGGTTTCGTTCTTGCCGTAACCCTTGGGTTGTGGATCCAGCACGGAGGGCTTGAACTGCTGGCTCAAGGCTTTGATGGTGCGCTTCGAGCACTCGGGCAACTCACCGGATTCGCGGCTGCGTTGGCATCCCTAGGTGCGCTCGTACTCACTTCACGCCCGCGGTTCATGGAACGTCGATATGGCTTGGATCGCATGCTTGCCTGGCATCGATGGGCGGGCATCATCACCGTGTTCACCGTTGTCGCCCACACGATCATTGACACCATCGTGTGGGGTCAGGGCACAGGTGAAGGGTTTATTCCGGCACTTGGTGGGTTGCTCACCGGTGAATCATGGATAGTTGCTGCACTCGTTGGCACGACACTATTCGTTGTCATTGGCTTATCGTCGTGGAAGCGCATTCGCCATACGGTTTCCTATGAAACTTGGTACTTCATTCACACACTTGGTTACCTCGCGGTGTTGATGGGATTTGGTCATCAACTCACACTTGGTACCGATATCGCTGGAGACACTGTTGCGTTCTGGTGGTGGGTGGGTTTAGCAGTTGCCTCACTGCTTGTCATTCTTTATGCACGCTTTGGGGTAATCCTTCGATCAATCGCTCACCCGGTTGTGGTGACAAAAGTTGTCCGTGAAGCAACGGATATTGGCTCTATCACGGTGAACAGTGCCCACTTACGCAAGTTACGCGTCCGCAGTGGCCAATTCTTTATGTTGCGTCCAATGGTTCGAGGGCTTTGGTGGCAAGCACATCCATATTCCATTTCAAGTGCACCGACCACGGGTGGTTTGCGCTTCACGATTAAGGGAACTGGCAACGATGATTCGTCATCAATCTTGAATGTGAAGCCAGGAGCCAAGGTGTTACTTGAAGGCCCATATGGTGTCTTCACCATCGATCAAGCAGAAGGCGCCAAAGTGGTATTGATTGCTGGCGGTGTTGGTATCGCTCCTCTGCGCGCGATTCTGGAAGACAGCCACACTGGTCAAAATCCAATCGTGCTTGTGCGGGTGCGTGATGAAAAAGACCTCCCGCATATCACCGAACTTCAGCGCTTAGTGCAGCTGCGTAATGGCGAACTGCATGTGTTAGCAGGAAGACGCGAATGGTTTGCCAAGAATGACCCATTCCACGCAGCAGCCCTAAAAGCGCGTATTCCCGATATTTCATCGCGTCATGCGTATATCTGCGGGCCAGCTTCACTTGAATCTGCGGTGATCAGTGGGTTACGAAAAGCCGGAGTGCCAACGTCAAATATTCATCTTGAGAGTTTTGGAATCTGACCATGTCTAAGTTCTTCAGAAGTATTGCTCCGGCTGTCGCGCTTGGTGGTGCTGCCATTGCGATTGTTGCTGTTCTTGATCCGGCCATTGCGCGTCAAGGTGAAGAAGATGCCGCACTAGCCAGTGGCGCTATGCCTCTTGCCACACAGGAACCTTCGCCAGAACTAAGCGCGCCTCAAACTGTGCCGCAGGCAGATGTGCAAGCGCAGGTCACCGAACCTGCAGCTCCACAAGCCAATTCTGAAGCGACAACAACACCAAAGGTGAAAAAAAAGAAAAAGAAGCCCGCTTCAAGTAGTGACTCAAATTCAAATTCTTCTGGTTCCACAAGTAGTGATTCGAAGACTGCTCAGGATCCAGCAGTGGAACCAGCCCCGAGTGCTGCCGGAAATCAAGGTACGTCCACGAGTGCATCATGCGACAACGCCAAAGAAGTGACGGGAACTAGTGCCATGACTCCCTGGGGTCCTGTGCAAGTGGTTGCTTCAGTTGCGAACGGAAAAATTTGTTCAGCTCATGCAATTGCGTATCCAAACCGGGACCGTAAATCTTCCATGATCAATGCGTATGCAATCCCAGTACTCGATCAAACGGCAGGTCAAGTTGGTGTTCAGTTCGACAACATCAGTGGAGCGACATACACGACCAATGCGTATCGTCGTTCATTGCAGTCTGTACTTGATCGCTAAATAATGTCTGGTGTGCGAACGAGTTTTCCGGTCATGGGAAGTGTGGCAAGCCTTGCCATCGCCGAACATTCGCGCGGCGATGTTGATGGGGCGGTGCTCGCGGCAAGAAGTTCACTTGACGCCGATGAGCAACGGTTTAGTCACTATCGAACGGATAGCGATATTGAACAATGGATGCGTCAAGAACGCATCTCTTCGGTAGCCCGCCATGAAATCGATGAAGTCATTGCGCACTGCTTAGAGCTTCGTGAACGTTCAGGTGGTGCATTCTCGTATCGAAATCCCAAGACAGATCGCATCGATACCGCTGGCTTTGTCAAAGGTTGGGCGATTGAGCGAGCCATGGAAGCCATGCGACGCCTAGGTGTCACCGACGCATGCATTGGTGTTGGGGGAGACACCACGTGTTGGGGGCGAGCCTCAAACGATCGCCCTTGGCGCATAGCGATCTCCGATCCAACCCGCGACACAGGCATTGCTGCGATCGTGGAATTGCCTGAAGGTGGAGCGGTGGCAACATCAGGCACAGTGGAGCGCGGGGAACATATTTGGCGTCTGGGGCAGGCAAAGGGTGAAGTGTTGGCCTCGTTCAGTGTGGTCGGGCCGTGCATCACCTGGGCTGACGCGTATGCAACCGCTGGATTCGCTATGGGCCTAGGTGCAACGCAATGGGTGGCCAATCAGGCTGGCTATTCCTCAATCAGCGTGACCCCAGACGGGCAGGTGTTTGGGGACGCCGTTGTTCTGCAGCCGCAGGAGTCCGTCAGTCCTCAGTAATAGAGTCTGAGCAATGAGCAACCTGATCGGATACGACGAAGCGTCAACCCAGCGCTTCACGGCTGAACCGATGAAGGAATCTGTGCGCAGCCCCTTTGCTCGAGATCGTGCCCGAGTGCTGCATTCAGCAGGGCTGCGTCGCTTGGCTGCCAAAACTCAAGTCATGACTTCTGGGATGAATGACTTCCCTCGCACGCGGTTGACCCACACTCTTGAGGTTGCGCAGATCGCCCGTGAGATGGGTGAAGGATTGGGATGTAATCCCGACATCGTTGAGGTAGCAGGGCTCGCTCACGATCTGGGTCATCCGCCATTTGGTCACAATGGCGAGATTGCTCTTGATCGGATAGCTGAAGAGATCGGCGGTTTTGAAGGTAATGCTCAAACCCTGCGCATTGTGTCTCGGTTAGAGGCCAAAGTTGTTGACGATTCAGGGGCAAGTGCTGGTCTCAATCTCACCCGAGCAACCCTTGATGCCACGTGTAAATATCCGTGGTCTCGCCAGCCTGGCAATCCCAAGTTTGGGTACTACGCGGACGACGCTGCAGTGTTTCAATGGTTTCGAGAAGGATCACCCCAAGGTGCGCAGTGCATCGAAGAACAGGTGATGAATTGGGCCGATGATGTTGCCTATTCCATTCATGATGTTGAAGATGCCATTCATGCTGGCCTAGTAAAACTTCAGCAGCTGCATGATCCCGCGAATAAGGCGCATCTTGTTGAAACTGCTCGCGAGCGTTTTGATCCTAAGCGCGATCCGCATGCACTTGATGAAGCGCTAGATCGTCTACTGCGCCTTGAGTATTGGCCAAAGGAATTTGACGGATCTATGCGTTCACAGGCAGCGCTCAAGCATGCAACGAGTTACTTGATCTCACGCTTTTGTGTCAGCACGCAGGTTGCCACCCGTATTGCTTACGGAGATAAGCCGCTGACTCGATACGCAGCGAACTTGATCGTTCCTGATGAGGTGCGCGATGAAGTCGCCGTGATGAAGGCAATTGCGGTTTTCTTCGTTATGAGACGCCCAGGTATTGAAAAGGAGCAGGAGCATCAGCGTCAGATCGTGGAAGAAGTGGTGCACGCCCTGCGGCTAGAAGATGGGCGCAGCCTTGAGCCATGGCTACGTGAGACCTATGACGCTGCCCAATCCGATGCTGAGCGGATGCGGGTGATCATTGATCAGGTGGCCAGCCTCACGGATGTCAGCATCCTGCGCTGGCGGGAGCGCTTGATCCGCTAATCGAGGTCAGCCCACGCACCTAGAATGAGGCCATGGCAGGCCGAATTCGTGACGAAGACATCGCTCTCGTGCGCGAACGTGCCCGTATCGACGATGTGGTTCGTGAATACGTCACGCTGAAGTCCGCTGGTGGCGGTTCTTTGAAGGGCCTATGCCCCTTCCATGATGAACGTTCGCCCAGTTTTCACGTCACTCCCAGTCGAGGTATGTGGTACTGCTTTGGCTGCGGAGAAGGCGGCGATGTGTTGGGCTTCCTGCAAAAGATCGACCACTTAAGTTTTGCTGAATCCGTTGAAAAGCTGGCAGCGAAAACTGGCATTGAACTTCGCTATGTTGAGGGTGGAACTGCGGTTAATCGTCAGCAGGGTCAGCGCACACGGCTAGTGGATGCGCATAAACAAGCCGCTACATATTTTCGCGAACAGCTCGCAACTCCAGAAGCCGAAACAGCACGCAAGTTTTTAACAGAACGTGGTTTTGATGCAGAAGCCGCAAAGTTATTTGGTGTGGGCTATGCGCCGAAGTCTTGGGATGCGTTACTGAATCATTTGCGCAAAGCTGGATTCAATGATCAAGAGTTGCTCACGGCTGGCTTGATGAGTCAGGGCAATCGGGGTGTCTACGACCGATTCCGCGGGCGCTTGGTGTGGCCTATCAAAGAGCTCAGCGGTGATGTTGTCGGTTTTGGTGCGCGCAAGTTGTACGACGATGACGAAGGTCCGAAGTACCTCAATACTCCAGAAACACCGATTTATAAAAAGAGTCAGGTGCTGTATGGGCTAGATATGGCTCGCAAGGAAGTTTCCAAGCAGCAGCAAGCAGTGATCGTTGAGGGTTACACCGACGTCATGGCTTGTCATCTGGCTGGCATCACTACTGCGGTTGCTACCTGTGGCACGGCATTTGGCACCGAACACATCAAAGTCTTGCGCCGTTTGTTAATGGACGATGATCAAATGCGCGGTGAGGTGGTGTTCACCTTCGATGGTGATGCTGCAGGCCAAAAGGCTGCATTGCGTGCTTTTGATGAAGACCAGCGCTTCGTTGCGAACACGTTCGTTGCCGTTGAACCAAGCGGCATGGATCCCTGTGATCTTCGCTTGACTCTGGGTGATGAAGCAGTTGTCGCTCTGGTGAATCGACGAGTGCCGTTGTTCCAATTCGCAATCAAATCCATTCTTGCTGCGCACGATCTCAATAGTGCCGAAGGTCGCGTAGCTGCATTGCGCGAAGCTGGTCCAATTGTGGCGAAAATTAAAGACGCATCGCTTCGCCCTGAATACACGCGTTTGCTTGCGGGATGGCTTGGGCTTGAAGTGTCAGCAGTGCAAAACGTTGTGGGGCAGCGGCCCACACCAACGCAAAAGCCTGTTCAGCGCGCTTCGCAAACACCACAAGATCAGCCGAGTGAGCCTCTCATAGCAAAAACAACTGCGCCAGCGCCTGTGAGTGATGGCCCTGCGTTCACAATTGAGCGCGAAGCTTTGAAGTGTGCGCTGCAACTCCCGAGTGCCGTTGTTGAGTGGTACCCATCATTGGAAGAAACTGCGTTTACTCATCCCAAGGCTCGTGAAGTGCATGAGGCGATCGTTGCTGCGGGATTGCCGCGGCTTGAAGTTGATGGCCTGGCCTGGATTGACGCAGTGCTCGATCAAGCCGCTGATGATGATGTTCGTCGTTTGATCAAGGAACTTTCCGTTGATCCGTTGCCTTCAGAAATTGAGCAGAATGACCGTTACGCAACGAGTTTGATTGCGCGATTGTTAGAACTTGATGCAACGCGCCGCATTGCTGATGTGCGTGGCCGAATGCAGCGCTCTGATCCAGTTGAACAAGAAGAGGAACACAACCAATTGTTTGCGGAGATCATGGCGCTTGAGGCCTATAAGAAATCATTGCGAAATGCTGCGTTAGGTGAACGCGAATGAGTGTGTTTGGAAAACTCAAAGCGGCACGTATTCCTAAGGATGCTTTAGCAAACGCAGGCGTTCCGTCTGGTGAGAAAGTTATTGCCTGGGGATCGGATGGCAATGATGAACCCACGTATGTGATTGCGACCGATGAAGCCCTCTATGTTCAGGCCGCACGCATTTCATGGCTCAAGGTCATGAGAGCCTCCTGGACCAGCCCGTTCCTGGATCTGGATATCCAAAATGATGCAGGTCGCGGGCAACGCTTGCGCACCCAACTTTCCAACCCCGCAAACCTGCCGGCGGCTGTTCGTGCTCAAGTCACTGCCAATGTGATCGTGAGTGAGCGACTCCAATTGCCCAACGGGCAGGAGGTCTTGGTGGCTGCCAGGCGCCTCAACCGCGATGAAATCACCTGGAGCGTGGTTTTTGATGCCGGAGTGGACCCCCAAGACCCGGAAAATCGCGAACAGGCCGATTTTGCGCTTCAAGAGTTGCGGGTTGCCCTAGGTATCTGACCGGTGGTCAAGGCACCCGTACCTTCTTGCTATTCTCTGCGGGCGCCGATTTAGTCCCCCATAGCTCAATTGGCAGAGCATTCGACTGTTAATCGGAGGGTTCTTGGTTCGAGTCCAAGTGGGGGAGCCAAAGCAAGCGAGCTTCGCGCACTGAATGCACCATTCGCCCCTCTTGGGCAGGCGCCAAGCACTACCCTCACGTGAGTATTCGTTAACGTGAGAAGGCTGGAGGAGTCCCCATGGAACGCCAAGAACTTGAAACCGTCATCTATGAAAAAGATGGCCCCATTGCTCGCATCATTCTGAACCGACCAGAGGCTGCGAACGCTCAGAGTTCAGCCATGGTGTGGGATGTTGAGAACTGCCTCAAAGACGCTGAGAACGACTACAACATCAAAGTCGTCATCCTCAAGGCCAATGGCCGCGGATTCTGCTCAGGCCATGACATGGGCCCGGGTGGCGGTCCTGCGTACGAAGAGTTCAAGGAAGCCGCTGAATACGGTCACCCATGGGCTGGTCAAGCCAAGCTCTTCACGTGGCCAGTACTTCACATCTGGGAATTCCAGAAGCCAACGATTTCTGCCGTGCATGGCTACTGCGTTGGTGGCGGAACTTACTTCGCATTGTTGAACGACATCGTTATTGCCTCAGATGATGCGTACTTCCAGATGCCACTACCTCAGGGTCTTGGTTTCCCAGGTGGCGAAACCTTGATTGAGCCTTGGGTCACGATGAACTTCCATCAGACGTATGAGTACCTCTACTTGTCACAGACCATCGATGCCGAAGAAGCAAAACGCATTGGCATGGTCAACCGCGTTGTTCCTCGCGAAGATCTCGATGCAACAGCAGAACTCATCGCTTGGCAGATTGCGCAAGCTCCGTTGTCCGTATTGATGGGCATCAAAGCTGGCGTGAAGCGTGCCTGGGAAACCATGGGTATGCGTGTGAACTTGCAGGCAAGTCTTCAGATGATGGAAGTCACCGGGCATGCAGGCGATGTTGCTGCTTGGCGCAAGGAGAATGCTGACAAGGGTTACGGCCCAGCTCCTCGCAAGGTTGCCGCTCAGCGCTCAGAGATAGCGCTTGAGGAGGCACGTAAGCGCTATCCAGACCTCAAGGCCTAATCGCCTAGAGTGGCGGGCATGGACGAGACGCCTCCGTGCCCGCTATGTAGTTGTGAATTCACGTACGAATTGGGTGGTCTTTTCGTGTGCCCAGAATGCGCGCACGAATGGTCGGCGCAAGTCGATGACGATAGTGCACCGGGAGAGAAAGTCATCCGCGATGCAGTCGGAAACGTTCTTGCTGACGGCGACGATGTCACCATCGTGAAAGATGTCAAAGTAAAAGGCAGTTCAACTCCACTCAAGGTAGGCACCAAAGTGCGGGGCATTCGTCTGGTTCAAGGAACTGGCGACCATGACATCGATGCCAAAGTTGACGGCTTTGGCCCAATGATGTTGAAGTCGAGTGTGGTGAAGAAGGCCTAAAGGGCGAACAACTCATCAATACGTTGCTGTACAGACGCTTCATCATTCGTCTCAATCGCAAGAATTTTGGTTCGGCCGGTATGCCCCGCAACCACAGTCACGTCTGCTTTGCGAATATCTAAAGCCGACGCAAGGGCGTCAATCACCGCTATGTTTGCTTGACCGTCAACAGGATGAGCATGAACCGAAACGATGAGTGCTGCTGGTTGGCCGTATGAGCCGCCAACCTTGGCACGCGAAGCGCCGGGCTTCACGCGAACAGTGACTCGAACAGTGCTCATTGCAGCCATCGAACCATGTGCCATCACCAAAGCGAACCTGACCCTCTTTGCATATGTCGCCAGATAAGGTCGCAATGTGAATGGTCCTGAAGTCATCATGTTTATTCGACACGGAGAGAAGCCCGGAGAAAATGGGCCGCCGCACGGCATTAACCACAACGGCGAACATGATCCGCATTCATTGTCAGTGCGCGGATGGACGCGTGCTGGTGCCTTAGCTGGATTGCTCGCACGTGGCCCATCAACGCTGCATCCAACTATCGTTGCTCCGCAGCGCATCATCGCAACCAAGCCCACGCATGACTACTTGAGCAAGCGCGAAGTGGACACCGTGACACCGCTTGCGCATCGCCTTGGGTTAACGATCGACGAATCCTTCAATCATGATCATGTGCAAGCACTCACGGATTCAATTCTGGGTAGTGAGCACGCAACCCTTGTTGCGTGGCATCACGGCTCAATGCCGGACGTGCTCGCGAAGTTTTCGATCAGCAACGCAGACGATATTCCAAAGCATTGGCCTGATGATCGCTTTGATCTGATTTGGGTGTTGTCGCGTAGGCCGGGGGAGACGGAATACCAATGGATGAGTGTCAATCAAGGACTGCTCGAAGGCGATTTACTGGCCAATTGATGGGTTGCAGTCTGCGCGATTGGGCAAGGCCGGAACTGGTTAGACTTCAGTGCTTGTTGTGGGGGGCGGTAGCTCAGCTGGTTAGAGCCCCGGACTCATAATCTGGTCGTCGCGGGTTCGAGCCCCGCCCGCCCCACGAATATAAAGGCGTCGAAAGACGTCTATCCCTGCGATTTTGCTTCTGAATAGTACGAGGCAAACCAGCCTTCTTTGCATCCCACCGGGCACAGTTCGTCTCGGTCAGGTAGGTACAGAAGTGCTCAACAGATGCGAGGAACTAGCCGATGAGTCGCCGTGAATCACAGCCGCACGGTGTACTCGTACTTGCTGCCGTCGAGATGTGGGAGCGCTTTTCGTTCTACGGCATGGTTGCGCTGCTCGCACCACTGAGATGAATTTGGTAGCCCCCCCCCGAAATGTGGGTGGCCGTTCGGCAATTCAATGGCGTAATCTGCGATTCGAAACTTTTGGTAGAGAAAGAGAGCAAACAATCCACGTTGTGCGGCGTATGGCACCAGTTGGAATGCTCGCAGCACTTGCAGTGCTCACGGGCTGTTCTCAATCACCAGAGGTAGAAAAGGCAGCCGGCGGCGTGCTGGGCACACGCGTGTGTGTGAAGAACTTCTCTTCGACTACACCAACCGTGACATTCACGAATAAAGACACAGCGCGAGGTGAAGGTCGACTTGAACGCAGCACGCAAGCGTGCGCGGAAGGATCAAGTGCCGGGTTGGGCTTGGATGTTGGTGGAGAAATCGCAATTCCAGGGAGTTCGCCTCGATCGCTCAAACTCATAGCCCAAAACCCTTGGGTCGGCGCACCAATGGCTTTTCTGTCTGAGCCCGGCCTTGGTGGATTTAACTGCACCGCGATCAACGGCATGGATATCAACGAGGCGCGTCTTTGGGATGACGGCTTGCTTAAATTTGTCGTCACGCGGCTTGGTGATGGTCAGTGGAAGGAATTCACGGTGGACATTTCTGATTCGCAGAGTCCCTCCGCCGATGGCAAGCCGCGCAGGTGCACGATCAAGAGCACTTGATACTTCGAGAACGAGAAAACCCTGCGCGTTTGTCTAAAGCGGTGCTACTTTCACCTACATTCGTTGAATGTGATCGAACAGCGGTTGCTGGTTGATTCAAAGGTGTAGAGGAATGCGTCATGACTACTGCGAGCATTAATATTCCTGAATCGGCTACGGCTGCTGATTATCCACCGATTCCTGTACCTAATGCTCTTACCGAGTTTTTCTGGGAGGGCGTTGCGAACCACAAGTTGATGATTCTTCGTTGTGGCGCTTGCGGAACCTACATCCATTACCCACGGCCAATTTGCCCGTCATGCCTGTCAATGGATGATCTTGCGCCAGAGCAGGTGTCCGGTCGAGGAACGATCTACTCACACACCACCACGGTGCAGCCCTTCCATCCGTACTTCGTTGACAAGGTTCCTTACAACTTGATCATCGTTGCTTTGGAAGAAGACGAAAACATTCGCATCACGAGCAACCTCATTGACTTTCCTAATGACGATATCCGGATCGGTATGCCCGTCGAAGTGACCTTCCAAGAAGTTGCGCCTGGGCTCACCCTTCCACTCTTCAAGCTCGCCTAACCGGCGCTGTCACCACACTTCCAAGGAGAAAATCATGGCAAACCGTGATCGCGTCGCCGCTATCGGCGTTGGCTACTCAACGACCGGTCGTCGTACCGGGCTCAACCGCCGCCAGTTGGTTGCGCAAGCTGCAAAGAAAGCAATGGAGGACTGCGGCATCACCCCTGATCAAATTGATGGAGTGGTGCTGCACGCAGGTGTTGCAGGCGCCGAGCCTCCAGGTCTTGACTGGATTGATGCACTTGACGTGGCCCAGATGCTGGGAATCACTCCGATCACCTTTTATAACTCAGATCAAGGTGGCCCTGCCTACATTCACGCAGCTATCTCGGCAATTGCAGCGATCCAAAGCGGGCAGGCACACACGGTGCTAACAGTGCGTGTTATTAACCAGCGGTTGAGCAGTGCTGAAGAGCGTGACTCAGTGCAAGGTCCGATGCGGATTCCTGGAGATTCGCAGTTCACAATGCCGTTTGGTTCAGTCACACCAATTCAAACAATCGCTGCGCTTCCGGCACAACGACACATGGAGCGTTACGGAACGACAGAAGAGCAGTTCGGAGCGCATGTCATCGCGCAACGTGCCAATGCTGTACTCAACGATGATGCGATCATGCGCGATCCACTCACCATGGATGATTACCTCAACTCACGCTACGTCAGCAAGCCGGTTCGCCTGCTCGACTGTGACTACCCAGTGGACTCAGCTTCCGCGGTCATTTACACCACAGAAGAGCGCTCGCGGGACTTCGCTAAGAAGCCCGTGTTCGTTGAGTCAGCCGCATTGTCAGCAACAGATATCTTGCCTGCTGGTTTTGAAAAGCTACACGACCTGAATATGAACTCTCCGTATCACGCAGCACAAACACTGTGGTCTCGCACGGATTTGAAGCCATCTGATGTTGACTGCGCGCAGTTGTATGACGGCTTCACCATCATTGTGTTCCAGTGGCTAGAAGCATTGGGATTCTGTGGAGAAGGTGAAGCTGGATCATTCGTTGAGTCCGGTGCAACACGACTTGATGGCAGCCTTCCAGTGAACACTGACGGTGGCGCGTGCAATGTTGGGCGACGACACGGTGCAAATTTCTGCATCGAATCAATTCGACAACTTCGCGGAAACGAGTCAGGTGCACGGCAGGTGAAGGATGCAGAGGTCGCCGTGTGGGCCAATGCAACCGGCCCATTCTCTGGTGCTGTTCTTATGACGGCAAACTAGGTAGAGCCATCTGCTTTGTGAGCGCGATCGCCCCTTGAGGGGGTGGTCTTGTTGTCTTGCTCTAGCGTGTGCCCATGTCACATCAATTGAACACTCGAGTTTCGTCAAGTCTTTGGCAGGCGCTCGTTTCTCGTGCGCAAACGAGTGGCCAAAGTGTCAGTCACATCGTGCAAGAAGCGCTTGCAGAGGCGCTCGATATTGAACACCACTCGCTTTTTCAGGTATCGACCTCAGGCGCAATCGTTCAGGGCCTGTATCAAGGTTGTGTTTCCGTCGCAGATCTTCGACGCCACGGCGATCTAGGTCTTGGAACATTTGGGGATCTTGATGGCGAAATGATTCTGCTCGATGGTCACTGCTATCAAGCTCGATCTGATGGCAGTGTTGTCGAAGCAGCAGATTCGGAACTCACGCCATTTGCAAGCGTGGTGAACTTCGCGGCTGATCGTTGCGCAACTCTGAGCGGTCTTAGTTCGTTCGACGCGTGTACTAGCGCCATTGACGCATTGCGCACATCGGACAACGGAATCGTTTCGTTGAGAGCGCATGGAACTTTTAGGGCTTTGACACTTCGAGCCGCCTGTAAAACACAGTCAGGAATTGACTTAGTCGAAGCTACTGCCACGCAATCTGAATTCTCATTTGCTGACATCACAGGAACCTTGGTCGGTTTTTGGAGCCCTGACTACACCAAATCAATTTCAATTTCTGGGTATCACATGCACTTTATTAGTGATGATCGCGCTCATGGAGGCCATGTGCTCGGTATGAGTGCTGAGCACCTATTTGTCGAAATCAATGACGTGTGTGATGTCCATTTGGCGATACCTGAGACTGCGGAATTTATGTCTGCTGACCTTGCGGGGGATCATGAGGCTGCTCTTAAAATCGCCGAACATCAACGTATGGTGAGTGAATAGCGATGACGTCTGCTCAGCGGCGAATCACATTAGGTGTCAGCCTCATCGTCGGTCTTTCCTTGTTGATGGCTACGGGATTGGCATTCTTAATTGAGCCCATGGCATTGGATCTGCAGCTCACGGATATGGCAGTTGAAAACATGCTTGCGATTCCAAGTGTGGCTGCATTAGTCGTGGTTTTGGGAGCTGGTCAGTTAGGTGACCGATTTGGCCATCGTCGCGTCATAGTCTGGTCAGCGGGCGCTTTCACCTTTGGTTCTGTCGTGATTGCGATTGCGGGAGGCGCGCCAATGGTGCAATTAGGCTTAGCGATTTGTGCAGCGGCGGCTGTCACTATGCAAATTGTTGGTGTTGGGTTACTTCGTAAATCAACGGGGCAAGGGCCGGCTCAAACCTCAGCGTTCACAACGTATGGCATGGTTTTCCCGCTTGCTTTTCTCGTGCTACCGGTAGGAACCGCGCGTGTGCTGGAAGTTTCTCAATGGAGATTGATTCCGCAGATTTGGATCGGTGGGGGACTACTTATTTTGTTGTGCGCATTCGTGTTCCTTCAAGGCAATACTGCTGTGATCCGCAGTAGCAGTTGGGGCGCGCCCCTACTTTTGGGAGTTGCGTTAGCTGCATTTGCTCGAGCCTTGGCTGAAGTCAGTCACATTGAATATGAGCCCGCGCCTGTGATCAGCGGTTTAGTCATTGGCGCTGGAATCTGCCTGCTCTGTGCCACATTGCTGCGCGAACCTTTAAACATGAGGAATTTCCTTGCGCCGATCACAGATCGTGCGATGATGGTGCTACTTGCTTGTGTGGCGTTGGTTTCCTTGGTCGGACTGATTACCTTTGTCAGCATTGCATTGGAATTCTTCTATGAGATGAGCCCTTACGAAGCAGCTCTTGCGATCATTCCTGCTCAGATTGGCGCGGTCCTAGGAGCAAAACTTCTGGCAAGTTGGGCGATGAAGAAATTCGGGGGGCTTGCGGGTGCAGGTGTGTTGATGTTCGCCCTTGCGATCTCCATGCTTTCCCTCATCGCCGTTCGAGCAACAACACCTGTCTGGACGATGGTTGCAATTGCGACAGTGTTTAGTTTCATTGGTATGGGTGCCTTGACTGCCTTAAACACTGAGGTAATGCGTTGTGCATCCGTGCAGAATGTTGGTGCGATTTCTTCATTTAGAACTGCCGCAAGTTCCATGGGCGCTGCTGTTGGCGTTGGGATACTCGGCACGATTGTGATGTCGAGCGTTCCAGTTGCGCAAGGGGTGAGCGCGATGAGTGATGGTCAGTTAGAGGCGTTGGCGGCAAGCCTGCGAATTGACGGCGTGCTTTCATTCTTCGTGGTGATGATCGGCTACTTCTTCTTAAGGAGATTCACGAAGAACATGCCAAGTGCAGCCATTGCGTGATTCAGCGATGAAAAGCGTTGAGGCTACTTACTGTGTGACTTCGCGAAATTGTTGCCGAGGGTTGTCCTCATCCAGGCAGCTTTGTTCAGCCCAACTTCGTGCGCCTGCATCACCAGCAGGGAAACCTGCAAGCGTGATGAATTTCAACATTACTTCACGACCGCGTTGGCAAAACTCACAAACGCAGCCTTGCAAATGGCTTGTTCGTTCTTGGTCAATCCGCCTTCGCGTGGGGTGAGTGTGCCGCACGAAGCATCGCCCAGTTTGTTTGAGCCAGTGAAATGAAGGCTCATTCGTGCAACTTCATTTGGTGTTGCTTGCTTGCTCGAAGCACCGATGAATCCGTAAGACTCACCTGGCAACTTGGAGAGCTTGCAGGTGTCGGTTGAAGCGACAGCTTTACCGCAGATCGTCTTCACAAATGGACGTGCTGGTGTTTCAGTGGCAATCGCAGCGACTTTGGTGCGCAGCGTCAGTTGAGGAGAGCCCTGAATCCCGTATTGCAGAGCGACGGAATTCTTGCGAATCGCCATTGCTCGATTGAGTTGGGCGCCAGGCGCGTTTGAGGTCCATAACGCTTGAGCGGGCTCAATGTTCAGCAACACGGGCTTGAGTTGGCTAGGAGTCTGGGGGATCAAACCTGCAATCGAGGTGGCCTCGGCCAGTGACGTGGCAGGCGGTGTGTTCACAACTTGGAGTGCGAGAGTTCGAACATTTGGCATCGGGCAGGTCACGGAGCCCTTTTCTGTTCCAAATTGCTGACATACGGCGCGCACAATTGCATCGCCCTGTGCTACATACACAACATTCCAGTTATCGCCATCGATGACCGCAGAGCCTGACCAGGTGGATGTTGACCCTGTCTTTTCTTGAGCGGTCAATGGCAATTTCAGTTCAGCGGCATTACTGGTGACCAATGCTGTCAAATCAGTGTTTGGTGCAAACTGAGTGAAGTTAATTGTCATTGCCGAGTAGTTAACTGAGTCTTCTTGAGTGACATTTGACCAAGATTTATTGAGCTTGGCTATGAAGCCTGGGGACGTAGCAAACACCCCACCAGATGCCACTGCCGGGCTTGAGTACTGAGTAAAGCCACCCTGAGCACTAGGAATCACACCGTTTGTACATTTTGCATCTGAACAGGAAACCTGTGCATAGGTGGGCATGCGCGCCTCAGTCAATGTGGCGGTCGTGCCGAACATAGGAGCGTTGAAGTTTGCGGCGGTCGTTGCAAACGCCGAGCCTGCTGTGAGAGCCATCGTGCTGATGGTCAAAGCTCCAGTGGTCAACAGTGTTCTTGTCAGTCCAGTGCCCACGGTGTCCTCATTCAGGTGTCGACGATTGTGTTGCTGCTTGTTCGAAGCGATGTGTTTTTTTAGGTTATCTGATTGCAGACACCTCTCGACTGCCAAGAGGACCCTCCAAATAGGGGGGGGCAGGGCTCGCCAATGGTTTAGAGCTAAGGCCTGCAGTTGAAAGAACTCTGTGACTACTCGGTAATCACGATGCGCTCAACAGAATCACTAAGGGCGCAATATGTGGTGACTTTGAGTGTGATCCCGCGCGTAGTTATCGAAATAGTCAGGGCGAGGCGATCTCGTACACGCTCGCATAGCCGGTCATGCGCACTATTCGACCCTCATGATCAATCTCGAATACGTCGGCAACGCGCCCTGCCGGTCCACGCGACGAATGAGTAGCAATTTCCGCGATCACAGTGTTGCCATCGCGATGAAAGTGCATTCCGGTCATCTGCAAATCCATGTTCATCTGTTCCATCGCGCTATAGGTCGCAATGATATTTACACGCCCGCGAATAGGTGTTTGAGCAGTCGGGCCTTCCCAGATTGAATCCTCGGCAAAGAGTTCACCCATTGCTGTGAACTGTTGAGTGTTAAACAGTTCGATATAGCGCTTAGCTGTGTCAATTGGATTCATTAGCGAACGTTAAAGCCGGCATCAATAGGCAAGGTCACGCCAGTGACATAACGGCCTGCATCGGAAACCAGATACATCACTGCATTCGTAATGTCTTCAACGTGCACCACGGGAACGGACATGAGGTTTTGGAGGCCATCTGACTTGCCAGCCATGACCTTGATGTAGTCCTGAAACGCGGGGTTGGTGATCATGTAGGTATCAACACCTGTTGGGTGAATGGTGTTGACGCGAATCATGTGTGGTGCCAACCAATGAGCCCAAGAGCGCATAAGACCCACCACGGCGTGCTTTGAAGCCACATAACCATCGCCGGCTCCCGAACCATTGCCGCCACGACCCTGTAACCCTTGGGTTGAGCTGGTGATCACTACTGCGCCGCCGTTGCCACCGTCGATCGTGTACGGCACCGCGGCATGAATGGTGTTACGAACACCGAAAGCATTGATGGCAAGCGTGAGATTAAAGAGTGCTGACGGATCACCTTCCTCCACCTGCTGCGCGGCAATCCCTGCGTTTGCAATGATGATGTCGATGCGACCAAACGCTTCAAAGCCTTGCTTGGCCGCAGCATTCATGGCATCCACATCGCGAACATCGGCTTCGACGCCAATTGCCTTGCCACCGGCTTCTTCAACTAGACGAACTGTTTCCAGTAAATCTGCAGAACTTGCCATCGCGTAGGGGAGGAGTGGAATGTCTTTGCAGACATCCACAGCAATGATGTTGGCGCCCTCTTCGGCCATGCGCACCGCATGCGAACGGCCTTGGCCGCGACCCGCACCTGTAATGAATGCAACCTTGCCGTCGAGTGAACCCATCATGTCCTCTTTCAATTGCGCTGTTGTTCCACAGTAGTTGAGAAAGTCACAATTCGCTGGCAAAAACCATCCAGTGGATCAGCCAGAGGATCAACGGCTTATGCAATGGCTCCGCTGCTACGCAACTCGTGAATTCTTTCCTGCGTAAGACCAGCAATTTCTGCGAGAACTTCATTCGTATGTTGGGCAAAGTTCGGAGCCGGATTACCTGGGCCGGCATCTTCATTGAACATGACAGGTGGCATCACGATTGGCTGGGTGCCACCTTCGTCGGTGACCATGCGGATCATGCGGTTGGCCTGCGCTTGAGGGTCGTTGACCATTTCCCCAACAGTTTGCACTGGAGCCCACACGCCCTTGGCCTTATTCAGGATTGGCTTCCAGTCGTTCAGTGTCTTTGTTGCGAACTGAGCATCAAGTTCGTCCATCAAAGCAAGAGTGTTCGCGGCACGTTCAACCGCTGTGAGAAATCGTGGATCGTCAGCAAGATCATTGCGCTCGAGCAAGTTGCAAAGATCAAGCCATTGATCTTGACGGTCACCTAAGAAGGTGAGATGCACGTAGCGGCCATCTGCTGTGGCGTAATCACCAACACTCCAGTGGCGCTTTTCGCGTGCACTGAATTTCCCCATGGTGTTGTTTGCCGGATCGACTGTTTCACCGATGATCGCGGGCGCATTGAACCAGGCTGCGGTTCCAAAGAGCGACGAGTCAACGACTGTGACTTCACCCGTGCGTTCGCGCTTGAACAATGCTGCAACGATGCCGCCGGCAAGCACCAGGCCCGACATGCCGTCGCCGTGGCCGAGCATGGCTGGCGGGAAATCAGTGTTGGTGACTTCCATTGCGGTCGCTGCGAGTGAGCCACGGGCCCACCACGATGCGCCATCAAAGCCACCGCGTTCACTTTCTGGGCCTAGTGGGCCAGCTCCCGTGCCCTTTGCGTAGATGAGGTTGGGGTTGATGGCGCGAAGTTGATCGACATCGAAGCCAAGCTTCTTACGCGTAGCAGGCAAGAAACTGGTGAGGAAGACATCGCAATTGCGCACTAGGTCATAGAGCACTTCGCGGCCTTCGTCGCTGGCCAAATCCAGAGCGATCGCTCGCTTGCCGCGGTTGTAATGCTTGAACATCCAGTGGGATTTGCCTGGTTCAATACTGCCGCCTCCGAACAGGCGCATGGGGTCGGGGGCATTGGCATTTTCGATATGAATCACGTCAGCACCCCACTCGGCCAGAACCGAGCCAGCAGCTGGGCAAAATGCCCACATGGTCAGATCAAGAACTCGAATGCCGTCGAGCATGCTCATGGTTCCCCGATTCGTGTGCGGTGAGGGTGATTTGTCGCATTAAATGCTCAAATTCCTTGAGGATATTTTTTCGGAACAGTAGTGTATTAAGGCTTATCGCCTCATGGCGGTTTTCCGGAATCCAATGAACAAAGGTGCGTGCAATGGCGATTGATGTAGGTCCGTTCATTAATCCGGCAACCACCGCCGTCGTGGCCCTTGAAGTTCAAGAAAACCTGGTACTTCCTGACCGATCCGTGCTGCCAGGGTTAGCGAAGGCCGCCGTTGAAAACAATATGGTTGCAAACATCGCCAGCTTGGCCGATTCTGCTCGATCAGTGGGATCACGCGTCTACTTCGTCTGCGATCAACGCCGCAAGGATCGCTTCGGCCATGCCAACAACACCTTCGTGCATCGCAAAATGACAGGGGAGCGCGAATGGAGCGGTGGTCACGGCGAGATCGTTGCTGAGCTGACCCCGCGCCCTGAAGATATCTATCTCGAGCGTCAGCAGGGAATGACTGGCTTCTTTACAACCTCGCTCGATATGTACTTCCGTAACACCGGCGTCACCACAGTGATCTTGACCGGTGTCTCGGCGAACCTGTCGCTGGTGGGCACCGCAATTGAAGGCATGAACCTTGGCTACCGAATGATCGTGCCACGTGACTGCATCGCAGGTGATCCCATGACCTACGTTGATGACCTCTTGAAATACACAATCCGCAATATCGCTTTGGTGACAACTTCAGATGTCATCAAGGACTACTGGGCAAGTCTCGGTTAATTCGTCTTACTCACTCACCACTACTAAAGGAATCAAGAATGAAGTTCATTACCGACTACCCAGTGCGTTCAGACCTTGGTGGCGAGTGGGTTAAGCCTGCAAACATGATCGACGTTATTCAGCATCTTGAAAATGTTGGCGTACAGGGGCTTGGTATTACTGATCATCCAGCGCCTTCACAGAAGTGGCTGCAAGGCGGCGGACACGAGGCCTTTGATCCCTTTGCCATGTTGTCATTCTGTGCAGCAGTCACCAAGAAAATTGAACTCTTCAGTCACTTAATCGTGCTTCCGTATCGCAACCCTTTGCTCACCGTTTCAGGCATGGCTTCAGTTGATGTGCTCTCCGGTGGTCGCGCCTCGTTCATCTTCGGTGCGGGCTACCTGCGCTCTGAGTACGCAGCGCTTGGTGTTGATTTTGAAAACCGCAACGTCATTTTTGACGATGCCATTGAAGTTATTCGCATGGCAGGCGGAAATCGCCCTGTCACGCACACCGGACCTAACTACGAAGCCCTTGATCAGCTCGTGTTGCCTGGTTTTGTAACGCTTCCGCATCCACCGCTATGGCTTGGTGGAAACAGCAACCTCACAATGCGTCGTCTTGCTGCATGGGGTCAGGGTTGGTCGGTCATGATGGGTTCACCAACCTTGTCAAAGACAGCGCGTACGAAGAATATTGAAACCACAGCTGATCTTGCTGAAGCGCTTGCGAACCTTCGACCACTGGTTGAAGCCAATGGCCGCACCATGAGTGAGATCTCAGTGCAGGCATCAACTCCAGCGCTTCGCCCAGATTCACAGGCAAGTAACGAAGAAAAAATTCAGGCCATTGGTGAACTCAGCGACATCGGTGTGAACTGGGTACTTGCTGATCTTTGGTCAGATTCGATATCGGAATCAAAGGATCGCTACCAAGACTTGAGCGAAAACATTCTTTCGAAGTTCTAAGACTGTTGTATTCATCGATTTCATCATTACGAGAGAAGACCATGGCTGCAGTGTCACCAGATCGTCCGATTGAACTTGAATTCTTGTTCGAGTTCCTCATGGAGCTTGCGTCAGCAAGTAAGCCTGCGCACGATCTGGGACCTACGCCATCGGGCTATCGCGCAGTGGGCACGATAACTGGTGGTTGGGTCAAAGGCCCACGGATTAATGCTCGCGTGATCGAAGGCATTGATTATGCGATCCGTCGTCCCGACAACGCATTGGTGCCCGATATTCGCGTCGTTATCGAAACTGATGACGGTGCCAAGATTTTGATGTCCTACAAGGGTGTTATCGAGCCATGGGATGAAGTACTCAAGGCACGCAAAGGTGAGCCATATGACGAGTCAAAGATCAACTGGAAAGTCATGATTACCTTTGAAACATCTGCTGAAAAATACGACTGGCTGAACCGAACCCAGGCCGTAGGTCGCGGTGCGGTTGTTGATGGTGGTTTCCACTACCGCGCATACGAACTGGTCTAGTCATTACGCTTCGCTTCGTGTTTCACATCGCATATTTGCGAAACAGTGCTGAATCGATCGAGCGAAGGGAGAGTGCATGTTCGTCCTGAATGCTTGGTATGTCGCTGCCTGGTCAACGGAAGTATCGCGAGAGCCCATTCGCAAGGTCATCTGCGAGATTCCCGTAGCGCTCTATCGCAAACTCGACGGCACCGCAGTCGCGCTTGAAGATCGCTGTGCGCATCGCGGATACCCACTCTCCGCGGGCCGCGTGGTTGAAGACATATTGGAATGCGGGTATCACGGGTTCCAATTTGATTGCTCGGGTGCGTGTGTGCGCATCCCCGCCCAATCGATCATCCCTCAGCGCGCTCGGGTGCGTTCTTTCCCAATAGTTGAGAAGGACGGCTGGATTTGGATTTGGACAGGTGACGCGGGCAAAGCCGACGAGTCACTGGTGCCAGACACTCACTGGATGAGTGACCCCGAATGGGCGACAGTCACGCACAGCTTCCATTTCCAATGCCGCGCAGAGCTCATTCATGACAATCTGCTGGATCTCACCCACGAATCCTTTATTCACCTCTCCACGGTTGGGGATGACTACATCTATCAGCATGGGGTCACCGTTGAGGTTGAAGGCACCATGGTGAGCGTGGATCGTTTGATGCCGAGGGTCCAGGCACCACCGCTCTATGCCAAGACCATGAGCACTGAGGGCCTGTACGACCGATTCCATTGCACGAAGTTCTACCTTCCCAGCTTCCATGCTCTGCATTCAGGAATTACTGGCCAGGGGCGTCCGCGTGAGGAAGGCTTCCTGATCAAGGTAATGAACGGGATCACCCCGATTGATGCCCATAATTCGCATTATTACTACGCATTTTCCCGCAATTTCGGCATCGATCAGGAATGGGCCACCGAAGAACTCGTCGACGGCCTCGCCACGGTGCTGATTGAGGACAAAGAAGCCCTCGAATGGCAAGAAATTGGCCTAAAGTCTCGCCCAAGCAATGAATCAGACGTATTGATTGCCCAGGATGAAGGCATCGCAAAAGCGCGCCGAATCATGGGGCAACTCCTTGCGGCTGAGAAAACGATTAGTTCAGCAAAGTAACCGGATGGAAACATCGATCGGGCATGGTGCTCGTTCAACTCTAGGAGGATTCATGCTCGCTCTGCGCAAGCGTCACATCGGCGCTGCTGCCGTTATGGCAATCTCACTTTCACTTACGTTGTCAGCTTGTGGCGGTAGCGAGAGTGCCACTCCTACCGAGTCAGCTGTCACAGCCGATGAAGCGGTAGTAGCACTTGTGCCGGCTGATTTAGCTGCGAAGGGTGTGATCACTTTCGGAACTGAACTTGGTTACCCACCGTTTGAAATGACTGAGGCTGATGGCACCACTCTCACTGGCTTTGACATCGATTTAGCGACGGCTGCAGCAGAATTGATGGGCTTGAAGGTTGAGTTCAAGAACTCGTCATTTGACTCGATCATCCCGTCGGTTATCAGCAAGCGTTACGACGCTGGTATCTCATCGTTCACGGTTACCGGTGAGCGAGAGAAGCAGGTTGACTTTGCTACCTACATGAGCTCGGGCGATGCTGGTGTCGTGCCGGTTGGTAACCCAAAGGGCCTAGCTCTGGATACCACGTTGTGTGGCACCAAGGTTGGTGTTCTCAAGGGCAGTACCCAAGAAACAGACTCGGCACCACAGCTCAATGCCGAATGCAAGAAGGCGGGCAAGCCAGAGATCGCTTTCACTGTGATTGCAGCTTCTGATCAAATGCCAATTGCGTTGCAAAGCGGTCGTGTGGAATCTCTAGTAACCGACAGTGCGAATGCCGCGACAATCTCGCAGAACTCAAATGGAAAGTTTGAAGTGCCTGCAGGTCCATTGCTCAACCCAGTGCTGCTGGGTGCATTGAGCGCAAAGGGTAGTGGCGTTGCACAAGCCCTCCAGGCTGCTTTCCAGAAGTTGATCGACAATGGCACTTACCAGCAGTTTGCTGACAAGTACAACCTTTCAACCAGTGTGATTACGACTTCGGAAGTGAATCCAAAGGTTTGATTTGCAAGGATGGTGGGCACTGCTTCGGCAGTGCCCACCATCATGTTTCTAGGGTCAAGGGGTTGAAGTGACTGAACATGTGCGGCCTGAGCCGATCAAGGCGATCCCTGTTCGCCACCCTGGACGTTGGATTGCAACGGCAGTAATTTTGTTGTTTGTCGCCATGTTCATCAATATGGCTCTGACAAATCCCGCGTTCGAATGGAATGTGATTGGGCAGTACCTCTTTAATAACAAGATTCTTGAAGGTGTGTGGGCCACGATCTGGATCACCATCGTGGCAATGTTTGCTGGTATTGCTTTGGGTGTTGTGCTTTCCGTGATGCGGTTATCGCCTAACCCGGTTCTCTCGAACGTGGCTTACGGATACATCTGGTTCTTCCGCGGTACGCCAGTGCTCGTGCAATTAATTTTCTGGTTTAACTTGGCGGTCCTGGTTCCAAATATCTCTATAGGCATCCCCTTTGGACCAACCTTTGTTTCTTGGGACACCAACTCGGTCATCACACCCTTCATCGCAGCGCTTCTAGGCTTGGGGCTTAACGAAGCCGCATATATGGCCGAAATTTCACGTGCCGGTATCCAATCTGTTGATGAGGGGCAGGTTGAAGCAGCTTCAGCACTTGGTATGAGTCGTACGCAAACAATGCGGCGCATCGTGTTGCCACAAGCGATGCGAGTAATCATTCCGCCCACCGGTAACGAAGTGATCAGTATGCTCAAGACCACGTCTTTGGTATCTGTGGTGGCGATGCCAGAACTGCTGTACAACACTCAGCAAATTTACGCACGCACGTACCAAACAATCCCACTGTTGATTTTGGCCAGTATTTGGTATCTGTTCTTGACATCCTTATTGACGATCGGTCAGTACTACATTGAACGTCATTACGGCAGGGGCTCATCGTCAGGCTCTTCGCAATCCTTTATGCAAAGTGTGCGGCGGAACTTTTTCAGGTTCCATCAGCAGCCACCAACGCCGCCGTCTTCAACTTTGCTCGACTCAAATAGTGGTGTGCGATGAACGTACCCATGGTAAAAAGCGAAGGCGTCCACAAGAGTTTTGGTTCGCTCCAGGTACTCAAAGGTATCGACCTTGAAGTGCAACGTGGTGAGGTTTTCTGCCTGGTGGGCCCATCAGGCTCAGGCAAGTCAACCTTTTTGCGTTGTATCAATCACCTAGAGAAGGTTGACAGCGGTCGGCTATCTGTTGATGGTGAACTCGTGGGATACCGCCAACATGGCGACAAACTTTATGAGTTAAAAGATCGAGATGCATCCAAGAAGCGTCGCGAAATCGGCATGGTTTTTCAGCGCTTCAATCTCTTCCCGCACATGACCGTGATGCAAAACATTATCGAGGCGCCAATGCGGGTGCGCGGGGAATCTTCTGAGATTGCGCGGGCCCGTGCCCAAGTGCTCTTAGAGCGGGTAGGACTTGCCGATAAATCCAATTCCTATCCTCGCCAGCTTTCAGGTGGGCAACAGCAACGCGTTGCTATCGCTCGTGCGCTAGCGATGGAGCCTAAGTTGATGTTGTTTGATGAGCCCACCTCCGCACTGGACCCAGAACTGGTGGGTGAAGTGCTCGATGTGATGCGTCAACTTGCTGTAGATGGCATGACCATGATTGTGGTGACCCATGAGATGGGATTCGCCCGTGAAGTAGGCGACAGTTTGGTGTTCATGGACGACGGTGTTGTCGTTGAAAAGGGGCATCCACGCGATGTACTCACAAATCCGCAGCACGAACGTACAAAAGCCTTCTTGTCCAAGGTTCTCTAAGACAAGAAGGCTTTTCAAGGGCTGTATTTCAGGTGTGGATTTGCAGCCTTGAATTATGCAAGCACGTCTAGCCGTTCAAAGAAGTCTCGACCGATCTGAATCAGTTGTGCATCAGTGATGGAATCAATATCGCATCGAATTTCACCTTGGATGCGATGTGCAACATCCTTGTGGTGTTTCTCTAAGTAACCAGCAAAGAGGTGGCTGGCGTTAGCTTTGCCCTTGCCGTGTCCCAGAAGCACGATGTCGGTCGCGCCCGCAACCTCCTTTGACAATGCTGCCCAATATTTAGGGTCCGCAGTGACGGAATGTAGGTTTATGGAATCAACCTTCTTGCTATGCAATTTGTGAATGCCCCATGGGGTAGCCGCAGTGATGTGCTTACCGCTGTCATCCTCGACGTGCTCTAATTTCCAGATTCGTGACTCCAAGAAATCAACAGCAACAACCAGTGGAACTGCTCCAACACCTGCATGATGCATGTTCCTCGCGCGCATAGCGCACCTCCTTGTTCTAGGCGAAGTTCTCGCACTCCAAGTATCAATCCCCGAAGGTGTGTGCCCATAGGGTCTTTCGCCCCTTTTGTTGCCGTGAACCTTCCAAGTTGCACATTCGCGCCCTAAGTTTGTGCAACGTTCATCTGGACAGGGGAGTCCGCGTATGTCTGCAATGCATTCGAGTTCAGCTCAATTAGTCCAACCGGGGTACTTTCACCGTTTAGGTTTGGCTGCCCGACCAGAAGATTCGTTGACAACGTGGTGTGAGCGGGTGCTCGGTGCTGTGCGCATTGATTCAGGAATGCGTCAGGTGCGTGGAATCCCGTTCGAAGGGGGTAGCAACGAAGACGGCGTATCTGAGGAGTCAGGTGCCTTTACGGAAATGATTTGGCTGGGCACGTTGCCCATCTGTGTTTTTGTGGCAACAGATGACCAGGGTCAGTTAGGTTCCTTCGTTGCAAAATATGGGGTTGGTTTGCATTCCGTGGCGTGGACAGTGGATGACCTTTGGCGTTCAGAGACCTTGCTGCGTCGCAGCGACATTCGCATTACTGGAGTGGACCTGCCTGGTCGACACTTCTTCATGCACCCTGCCGACACTGCTGGGCTGTTAATTGAACTCACCGACACTGAATTCGATAATGATCCGCGTGACATTCCAGCTGCCTTGCCACCTTCTGCATCTTCAAGTGTTGTTCAAGGCGCAAGCTTTGCATGGCTCTCAATGGAAGTTGCCGATCCATCAAAAAGTGCCGCTGTGCTCTCTGGAATCCTTGAAACAACACGCGTTGATGGATTACCACGCGATCTTGGCCAAGAAGTCATTGATCTACGAATCAATGATGTAGTGATTCGCCTAGCAAAGCGGAATGAAGGAGAAAGTGGTCGAGACACCCTTCACTCGTTTTGCATTGCGGTTCCAAATCTTGCTGACACTTGCACTCGGCTACAAGCAGCCGGAATCGCAGTGATCGCGCAGTCTGAAGTGTTAGCTTGGACGGATCCCGCTAACACCCTGGGTATGAAGATTCAGTGGGTGCAAGCCTCCGCAATGAAGTAGGCAGTTCCGAGCCCGCCTAGAGTCATAAGTGGCAGCAACTACTTTTGTGTTGGTGGGTGACCTGGTGGTTCGCGACGCTGGAGGTCTTCGACGTAGTGCTGCCATTCTTGTAGATCAGGATCATCAGGCGTTACACCTGCTTTGACTTCGTCGTTATGTAGTTCGGCCGACTTGGCTTCAGCTTCAAGTGCTGCGACACGTTGTTTCCATTTACTGATAAACCCTTGAGTGACGTTTCCTTCAGTGCGATAGCGGTACCAAATCCAGCAGCACACTGCGCCGATGAGGGGCCATTGGAAGGCGTAGACCCATGCTCGACCGACACCTTCGAACGCACGTCGAAACTCGATCACGCTCAAGAAACCACAGAGCAACAGACCAAGCACGAGAGGTATATCAAGTTGCCAAAGATCTTTGCGGCGCTTAGTCTTTTTCTGTTCGGGAGTCAATTCCGGTAGCGAAGTCTGGTCAGACATATGTGGGCTCCAATGCATCGCGATCTTGTTGAGCGGTACTTCGAGCACGCAGTTGCGCAACGAGTAGCACCTCGGTAGCTGCAATAGTCACGGCAATAATGCGCCAGTCAGTTGAGGTATCCACGATTGCATTTGTCACCAAGATAGCGAGCGGGAACCCAACCATGGCCATGATCACTCCGGTTTGACGACGAGGGCCATCGATTGACACTGACCAAAACCAACCTGCAGCAAAGAGAAGGATGGAACCAACAATCACTCCGAATTGAATGCCAAATATCGAGGTAGTGATGCCAATTCCACACACTTCAATGACAGCAACGACGAGCACGACGGAAGCAAGCTCTGGGAAATTGCGGCTGAATGATGTTTTTGTCGTGAGTTTGGGTCCGTTGTGTGTCTTCGCCAGGAGCAGGGGAGCGGCTAATGCGAGCACGAGGATTGCAATTGGCGTGAAGAGCCCAGCAGTTGCTGTAGCTGCCTCAAATCCAATGCGAGACAAGGTGATAGATACTGCGATCGCCACAGCCATCAGAAGGAATTCAATTCCTGCATACGCGCTAATTGCAAGTCGAGCGTCCGACCGTTGAGTAAGTGAAGGCAGGATCTTGGAGCGTTGCTGCCACCCAAACCAAATGAGCCAGCCCAGGAGCAGTGCCTTCACCAGAATCAATGACCCGTAGATCGATCCAACAAAAGAACTGGCAGAACCCACCCGCAAAGAAGCGTTCAATAGTCCTGTCTCGGCTAAAACCACCACGCACCACAGGGCCATCATCGAGAAGCGGGGCATCAAGGTTGCCAGCAATGATCGATCAGTCGCGAGTGCCGCCACTGTCACGGCCAATCCACCAACCCACAGTGAGACTGCTGCAATGTGAATACCCAGACTGATCGTCATTGCGACGTGCTCGCTGGAAAACCCGCCGTGACCAAGCAATGCGGGTGCGGCACACGCTGCGAGTCCAAGGATCAGGGCTGACCACACCAACGCCCTTGCAGTGCGGCGATTGGCGATGGCCAGGAGTACCCACAGTGCAGTGACTGCCACCAGCTGAAAGGCAAAGACTCGGCCGATGTAGGTGCCGCTGAGGAAACTCCACCAGGTATTGGGATTAAGTGCAGCCAACGGCGAGATCGCTTCGATGTCGCTGAGGGTGAACACCGTGAGTGCAATCAACGTAGCCAACCAAACGGTTACCCAGCCAGTAGCCCAGCGCAGTACAGCAGGGGAGCGGCCAATGATGAGGAACGCTCCGATGGCGATGCAACCCAAGGTCACCATCGAGGTGATATCTCGGGTGTACCGCAAAACCGGAAGCCCCCAAAGCGTGAACTCAGGGGGCGTCGGTAGACCTGGATACAGCTTGACCGCAAAGAGGCTCAGCGCCCAAAAGAAGACCAGCAGTGCAAGGATTCCCAACCATAGCCGGGTCCCTATTCGGAAGTTCAATTCTGGAACGTGCCGAAGGTAGGTGCGTTTTGATTTGGGCTTTCCTTCATCACGGTCGTGAAGATGGCACCGAGGAGAGCAGCAACACAGACATAGGTCATCCACATGGCGACAAAGCGAGCATGTGAGTGGTTGCCTGGTGTGATGCGCCCTGCGCGGGTGCGACCCACGATTGCCGTGGTTAAGAAGGTGAGCAGCGACAGGTGAATTGCGGTACCGATCGCTAGCCAGAAGGTTGCTGATGCGTAAGCACCATCGCCTGGCCCAAATGGGAAGGTCGAGAGCTGAATGATTTGACCAATAAAGGCAATCAAGATGATGAGAGACGAGAGCAATGCTCCTGCCATCAAACGACCGGTATGGCCCTTAGCGATGCCCTTAACGCCCCACCACATACAGATGGTGCCAAGGACCGTGCCAGCAACGATTGCCCAGAATGGCCAGTCAAGAGCCCAGTGGTTTTTACCCTTAGGTGCCCATGCGTTGTTGACATTTAACGACCACAGGTACATGTAGGCGATCAACAGTGCGACTACACCGGTGGCGTCAGAAACAACGCACAGCCAAACACCTAGTCGGTTACGGCGAGCATTGACTTCAATTGGCTCGCCAGTAGTTGGGTACAGCGCTGGAGATGTTTGCGCGCTCATCGGGCTCCCACCGTTTCGTTGTCGTCTTTATCAAGCTGTTCTTCGACTTTGAGGTAGGGGTCAGGGACGCCGTAGCCATATGGGTCGCTGGTCACTACTGGAAGGACAGGGAAGTTCTCCAATGGCACTGGAGTTTGCGTCTGCCATTCAAGAGTCTTGGAACCCCATGGATTGGACGGTGCAACCTTGCCGTTACGCCATGAAGTAATCACTGCGTAAAGGAAGATCAGCATGCCAATACCGATGAAGTAGGCGCCGATCGTGGAGATCCAGTTGGAGATCTCGAAGGCGTTGTCGAACTGGAGCACACGGCGTGGCATGCCTTGCAGGCCAGCAACGAACATCGAAAGGAAGGTGACCTGGAAGGCCAAGAACGCAGTCCAGAAGCCGATCTTGCCGATGCGCTCGTCGAACATGCGACCTGTCATCTTTGGGAACCAATAGACGATGACCGCCATTGCTCCAAAGAGGCCAGCACCCATCAACATGTAGTGGAAGTGAGCAACCACGAACATGCTGCCGTGCATGTATTGATCCACTGGAACGTCGGATAGGTACACACCGGTGATGCCACCAATGATCTTGTCGAAAATCACTGCGTAGACGATCATCATTGGAAGCCTGTTCCATGCCTTACCTCGCCACATAGTGCCGAGCATGACGAGAACCAAGAATCCGAATGGAATCGAGATCAGTTCAGTGGACAACATAAATGGGTAGCCAGCTTGTGGAGCAAAGCCCGTCATGTACATGTGGTGCACCCACACGACCGCACTAATGCCCACCACACCAGCAAAGCCGGCAACGGCCATCTTGTAAGAAAACAGTGGCTTACGTAAGAAGACCACCATCAATTCCAAAATACCGGCGGTAGCTGGGACCACGATCACATACACCTCAGGGTGCCCAAGCAACCAGAAGAGGTTTTCGTACAGCCACACGCTGCCACCGTTTTGCGGAATGTAGAACGAGGTACCAATGACCTTGTCGCTTGCTGCGAGCAGCTGTGCGTACTGGAACATTGGGAACCAGATCAAGCCCATGATCGCTGCAGCGAGGGTGCCGATGATGAAGATCGGGGTGCGTGCCCAAGTCATGCCACGTGCACGCATGGTCACGATCGTGGTGATGAGGTTGACACCTGCAATACCTGTCGAGAATGCGAAGGTAATGATGCAGACCTGGTAGCCGATCATTCCGATAGGGGCCTGAGTACCAAGCGGCTGATAAGCCGTCCAGCCGTCGCGCATGCCGCCCAATACCAAGTTGAGAACCAGGGGAGGCACTGCAGCGAACAACAGCCAGAAACTCAATGCGTTCAGGCGTGGGAACGCCATATCGCGAGCACCGATCATCAGCGGCATGATGAAGTTACCCAATGGGCCAGCCACCACGATGATCATTGCGATGATCATCACGATGCCGTGTGTACCGATGAGTGAGTTGTAGAAGTTCGGGTCGAACACTTCACGCCACGTCACACCAAGCTCGGTGCGGATCAACATTGCGAAAAAGCCACCAAAGCCAAAGAGCACCAAGGCCATGACGAGGTACTGAATACCCACGACCTTGTGGTCAGTGGTGTATTTCCAGTACTTCATGCGTCCTTGGCCCTTGCCGGCCATGTATTCAGCATCGTCATGGGTGAGGTCGTGACCAAGTGCCCAACGAATCGGACCAGCGAAGGCTCCAATGCCGACCATAAAGCCGATGACCCAGGCCACGAAGGTGCAAAACACCAGTGCGTTCAGGCCTACTTGAGAGAAGTCAGCATTTTGGGTACCCCAAGGCACCAACTTGTCGCCAATGAAGTACGTGACGCCAGCGGTGACAACGCCACCGATGAGGCCGGTGAAGATATTGGCCTGAGCAAGGAAGCCGCCAGGCTTTCCGTGCTGCTTAGGCTGAGGAACAGCCTGTTGCTCGTGAATTACTGCAGTCTGGCTCATACGGTTCTCTTTCCACCCTGCTCGCGGACCCACGAGTCAAACTGATCCTGAGTAACTACCTGGACATTGGTTTCCATATACGCGTGATGGAGACCGCAGAGTTCGGCACAACGAATATTGAATGTGCCGAGCTTGTTGGCGGTGAATCCTGTGTTGGTCACTGCGCCTGGGTTTGCGTCAATCTTGACTCCCATTTCCACAACCCAGAAACTGTGGATTACGTCTTTAGATGTGACGTTGAAGTAGATCGGCGTGTTAATTGGAACGACGAGTACATTGCTTTGGATCTTTTGCTGATCTGGGTACTCGAATGTCCATACCCATTGCTGGCCTGTCACGTTCACGTCGATTGGCTTAGTGGCGTTTGGTTGTTGACTTGATGGTGTTGATCCATACGAGTCAGCAGTAATTGTGGCGAGTTCAACCAAGCCCCAAATCACTAGGAAAGCAGCCAGCAAGCTTGTTGCCACAGTCCAACCGATGACCGCAACCGCATTGGTGCGAATCGCTGGGTTTTCCTGCATTGGTGGTTCTTCACTCTTGATTGATCCCCAGCCAAAGAGGCTGTAGACCAAGACAGCAGCGGTGATTGCCATCAACGGCGCGGAAACAAGAGTGAACACAAAGATCGTGGTCTCGAGTTCTTCCATGATTGAGGAAGCCGGGCCGCCTGATAGTTCCAGGAAGTGGATGACCAACCATGCGATCGGAATGATGATGATCGTGAGCACGATGAAGATCGCAATGATTTTGCGAACGTAATCGCGCGAGAACCATTCCTTCATCCGGTGCGTGGAATCAGGGCGATTCGTCGGTGATTCTGGCTGATCGACTGGGGTTTCAATAGACATCTCAGACCACCGTGACCGTTCCGCTCATCATGCCTCGTTCGCTCATTACGCCACCGAAGTCGGCGTAGCCGTTACCGCAAGGGTCTTCGCAGTTCCAGACGTAGGAGCCAGGGGCCCCGGTCTTGAATGAGAATTCAATGGTTTCTGGTGCTGGGTAGCCGTTAGCCAGGTTCTTTGCGTTATTCCCGACAGCAAGCATGGGAACGCTCACGAAGAAGTACGGCTGATCAGACTGTGGGTACTGGTGAATGGTGAAGGTATGCGCTACATCGTTCGGGTTAATTTCCGTCTTTGTTTGACCGTTGACCTTCATGGTGCCATCGACGGTGCCATGGGCCTGGGCAAAGTATGGGTTCCACACCGTCGTTGAACTGTCGTACTGCTTCACCGTGACGGTGATGACGGAGTTTGCCGGCAGCTCTAGTGAGGTTGAAGGGGAGTAGAAGGGCCAGCCCAGCTTGTCGACAAAGTCGTAGACACCGCCGGTTGGGCCGGGATTGTCCGCTGTGGCATTTGGATAAATTGATAGATCCAAGGTCGCGTGTGGCAGTGATTTGCCATCCACGGTCACACTTGATCCGTCCAACTTTGCCTGGATCGTGGCTGGTTGCGCCTGATCCGCCATGAGAAACCACACGGAGCCAGCCACAATTCCTGCGCCGATGACCACCGTGAGGACGGTGAAAAGAAATCTCTTCACGCCACCCCGCCATTCCACTCGATTTCTTCACCAGATCTAGGTGAAGATCGGCGAACACTATCGTTACCTCGCAGTACTAGTGAACAATTTCCACGGGCTGGGAAAGGGTCAATTGAGTGAACACTTTCCTCACCTTTTTTCAAACCGGCACTTTTGACCTATTTCTGCTGGTCAACTTGGTTTTGATGGGTTATTGGTACCTGTGGGCCGTCAAGCGAGCCCGACTCACTGGCCAGTGGAGTCGATGGAAAACCTTCGCTTTTTTGACTGGTTTGGCGCTGCTTGCGCTGACCTATCTGGGGCCGATTGCAGCCTGGTCGCACACGTTTTTTTGGGCACACATGACCCAACACTTGGTTGTGATGATGGCGGTGGCACCGCTTTTGGTGCTGGGAGCCCCCACCACCTTGTGGTTTCAAGCCAGTAGCCCGCATTCGCGGCGCCGCTGGGTGCTCCCCATTCTGCGCAGCCGGGCAGTGAGTTGGCTCATCAATCCCTATTTCACGTGGTTCCTTTTCGCTGCGGTGCTCCTTGGCATGCACTTCACAGGGTTTTATAACTGGGCCCTGCTCAACCATGACGTTGACTACTTCATTGAGCAGCCGCTGTATTTCATCGCGGCATTCCTGTTCTATTTCCCACTCATCGGCAGTAACTTGCAGCCTCGCCGACCATCGCACTCGTTCCGCTTGGCATCCCTTGCACTGATGATGATTCCGGAAGCCATTACCGGCGCCATCATTTATTTCGCCCCAGTGATGCTGTATCCGTTCTTTGACACTGAACGCCCTTTCGGCCCTGCGGCCCTTGATGATCAGCATTTCTCAGGCGCACTCATGTGGGCACTGGTCATGGTGGTGGATTCTGGCTGGATGATGTTGGCCGCAGCTGAGTGGTTCACGAGTGAAGAACGTGCCGGCCGTCGAATTGATCGAGAAATCGCCGAAGAGCTCGCAGCGGAAATAATGGCGCCGTGAGGTTCAAAGTACTTGGAGTTGCACTTACTGCGATCGTCCTGGTGGGGTGTGGCCGCGAACCAGTAGCTTCTCGCATTTCTGAGAATGCGGGAACAACGCAATTTTCGACATTTGATCGGGTGACCATGCCAAACATCAGTGGTACCACCCTTGATGGACAGCAGCTTTCCTTGGATTCATTTCGTGGCAAGGTCCTGGTGCTCAATAACTGGGCGTCATGGTGCTTACCGTGCAATGACGAAGCCCCAGTCTTGGTTGCGGCGGCACAGAAGTTTGATACGAAGGGCGTGGCATTTGTAGGTCTCGATGTTTCTGACCAAGATTCGTCAGCGAAAGAATTTGTAGATCTCTACAAAGTGCCATACCCAAACATTGTCGACTCCAAGGGAGCGATTCTCCGAAGTGAGCCTGGAGTGCCACCAGGCGCCTTGCCGAGCACACTCATCATTGATCGTGAAGGCAATGTCGCGGTGCGCATTGTTGGTTCTGTGAACGAGCCAGAATTTTCGCGTCTCATTTCCAATGTCGTCAACGAATAGCGGTCAAGCTATTGGCGTTGTAGCAAGTTTAAGAGTTCGCGCGGTTGACCAATAAGAAATACGTCATCGCCAGCTTCGAATGGTCGATTCAGGAGTGGGGGATGTTCGACTTTTCTCTCATTCGCCGCACGAGCAATCGCAACGACGCGGGTTTGTGAAGCCAAACTTTGCATCGCTAATCCGTCAAGACCACTGTTTGGCTGAACGTGCAATTTGGCAGCCAAGAACAAGGTGTTGCCAACATAGAACGTTCCGAGAACATCAACGCCAAGCGCAGCTCCAACAAACCAAGGAGCAGCAAGCTCAGCTGTTGATCGGGCAATTCCAGCATTCAATGATCTCCCCACCACGCGAGCAAGATCACGCTCGAAAAGGCGAAGCGCAATTGGAACGGCACGAGGTGACGTGGCATCGCGAACGGCAAGGCCCGCTTCGATGTTAATGAGGTCGTCGCTGGTGAGTACGGCGATGCCCGATGCTCGATCCACTCCAGCTGCGAGCAAAGTTTCTGGAAGAGTGGCATCACCAATGACAATTGGGATGCCTGCATTTCTGGCTTGTGGAATGTATTTGTTGTTTTCGGTTCGATCAATCACCGCAACTTCGTAGCCAGCGGCCTGAAGATCGGTAACTACTTTGATGCCGACTGAACCCAGGCCAACAACGACCATGTGGCCACGCATCTTTGTGAGTCGTTGCTGGCCAAGTGATTTTGCAAGTCGTCTGGTGATGAGCGTTTCCGTAAGTAACGCCGTGCATATTGCCACCAACGTTGCACCCATAAGAATCAGGATGACCGACCACAATCTCAACCAAATATCTTGATCCCGAAAGTAGAAATCGCCGAAGCCAACAGTGGCAATGGTTTCTGAGGTGAAGTACAAAGCGTCGAAGACGTTCATGCGACTGCCGTCTTCATACTCATAGCTACCGGCCAAGATGGCAATGGAAAGCACGCCAAGTCCAATGAGAACACCGAGTGCGATGCGAAATGGCCGATCAACTGTGTCTGTTAGTGCCTGAAGGCTTTCACGGAAGCCACGTCGCCAACGTGGGCCAACTTCTATTTCGCGATTATGGGGAAGTGTGATGCCAAGTGAATCGAATTCCGTTTGTGTACCAATCAGGGTGACTGAATCACCGCGACTGCTCATGTAGTCGCGACTTGGGCACGGCACGATTTCGGAATTATCTGCCGGCTGCACAGCAACAGGTGCGAGTTCTTGCCAAGTGCCTCGGAGTTTGCCTTTGGCGCCGCTCTTGAACGTTGCGACCAGAAATTCTTGATCTTCGAACTGGATGCTGTGGATATTTCTTCGTGTCACCGTTTCGATAAAGGACATTGACGCAGAGTGCAGCCTTTGCAGTATTCAACGACAGATTGCGCAAGGTGTTATCGCGCTGCCCAGAACCTTCGAAGTACTGCACGCCCCAGCGCTCTAGGTCATGGCGCTCATCGTGGGTAATTCGTGGGTCAACCACCACGATGTCCTGCCCAGCGTTAATGAGTTGTCGCACGATTCTTCGGGCTACTCCTTGGAATCCGAACACGACCACATGGCCAGAACGGGTAATCGGAGAGTGGCTGTCCATGGACCCATTATCGAGGAATCAAGTTTCGGTGGCATAACGTGGCCAAATGCGAAAAATGACTGCTGCGGTGTCCGGGGTCGTGCTTGTGGTGGGTTTCGGGATAGCGCAAGGTTCGGGTAACCGCGCCCTTGGTGGAATGGTTTTAGCAGTTGGCGCGTTCTACTGCGTATTTCAATGGTGGAAGTTGGCTGGACCTGTTCGTGCGGGCCTGAGCCTTGTCATATTTGCCGTGGCATTCGTGGCGTCACATCCCCTGGGCAAGGTCATCGGTTCATGGCCCTCGGTGCTGCTCGTTGCATTCGTCACTGCAGCCAGTGCCTACCTGATCACCAAGCCGCGATCTGGAGTCATCGAGAATTCCTAAACACGTTCCTGCTTTACTTCCTGCACCATTGTTTGTGAAAGGAAGCCATGCAAAAGGATTACCGAACAGGTCGAGTTGTCGGCCTGGCTACCACCGCTGCTTTAGGTGGTTTCCTCTTTGGTTACGACTCAGCAGTCATTAATGGCGCTGCGTCTGCGATTAAGAGCACCTTTGGGTTGGGTTCCTTCGCTCTAGGTTTCGTTGTCTCAATTGCGCTCATCGGTTCCGCAATTGGCGCTTGGTTTGCCGGCTACTTTGCTGATCGTTATGGCCGTCAACCAGTCATGATGCTCGCAGCGCTTTTGTTCATGCTGTCGGCAATTGGGCAGGCTTTCCCGTTCGGTGTTCCCGATTTGGTGATTTGGCGCTTTATCGGCGGCGCGGGCATCGGAGTGGCTTCGGTGATGGCGCCGATGTATATCGCTGAGATCGCGCCTGCTCAGATGCGCGGCAAAATGGCCTCGCTTCAGCAGTTCGCCATCGTGATTGGCATTTTCGCCACGGGTCTTATCAACTGGGTGATCTTGAATGCAGCTGGCGGCAAGGCAACCAATGATTGGTTGTTTGGATTACCTGCTTGGCAGTGGATGTTCTTGTCGATGACGATCCCAGCAGCAATCTATGGACTTCTCGCACTGCGCCTTCCTGAGTCACCTCGCTTCCTTATTCAACGGGGTGAGTACGACGAAGCTAAAGCGGTGCTCCGCCAGATTTACTTAGTCGATCCCGATGTTCGTGTTGAAGACATTAAGAAATCCATGGACGGCGAACACCGTTCATCGATGAAGGATCTGCGCGGCAATCGTTTCGGCTTGTTGCCATTGGTGTGGATTGGCATTTTGTTGAGTGCTTTCCAGCAGTTTGTTGGCATTAACGCGGTGTTCTACTACTCGAACACCATTTGGGAATCAGTGGGATTCACCGAAGATCAGGCCTTCCAAACGTCAATGATCACGACCGGTGTCAACGTTGCATTCACAATCGTTGCGATCATGCTTGTCGACCGAGTTGGCCGAAAGCCTTTGCTGATTGTTGGTTCCATCGGCATGGTTGTAACACTTGCAGTGTTGACCTACGTGTTTGGTACAGCACCAATCGACTCAGCTGGCAATCCAGTGTTGACCAATGGCCCAGACGTCATCGCGATGATCGCATTTAACGTCTACGTTGCTTTCTTCGCTGCAACCTGGGGTCCCGTGGTATGGGTGTTGTTGGGCGAAATGTTCCCCAACCGCATACGCGCGGCTGCATTGGCGCTTGCAGCATCAGCTCAATGGGCGGCAAACTTCATCGTGTCCACAGCCTTTCCGCCGATCGCAGGCAAGAGCCTTGGCTTGGCATACGGCATCTTTACCGTGTTTGCAGTGCTTTCCATCCCATTCGTAATGCGCAAATTGCGTGAGACCAAGGGTGTGGAACTTGAAGACATGGAAGATCTTGAATCAAGTTCACTGAAGGCAGCTTAGGGAAAATTTCGTAAGCCCCAGTGCTCAGTGCTTCACAGTGAATTTGTAACTGGATGTCACCACGTGTCCATCATTGCTGACTACTCGATATGACACTCGATAGGTGTCGTCTGCCAAATTTGGTAGCAAGGCAATACTGATGGACTTACCTGAGATTGCTGGTTTACCTGATGCAACGCTGGCATTTTTCGAGGACCGCACAATGAGGGCTGCGCCACTTGAAATCAGTGGTTCATTGAGATTGACGCGAACAAGCGAAGGGCTCGTTTTCAACACGGCATTAGCTTTTGGGGATGTTGATTGGGTTTGACTGTGGGCAAAAGCTCCAGGCATTTGCAGTAAACCGATAGCGGCTAGTGCGATGCCTGCAGTCATGGCTGTCGTTGAGCGAACCTTGATCATGTGAAAAGCTCCTGTCCAATGTATCCACCCTCGGCGCATCCGCCGGGGAAGTAGTAAGTCGCTGAACCAATTGTGGAGATCCAGCGGTTGAAAGCATCGCTTTGCGCCAAGCGAGTTTGAATGGGAATGAAAGATTGAGAAGGATTCTTTGTATAAGCGGCAAAGAGTAGGCCCATGTCGTTTGTGCCACGAACTATGCCGTTGTCGTAACTGTATCCGCGGCGGAAAATCATTTCGTCGAGTTGAGATGTGTGAGCCAAGCGAACATGAGCATCCTCAGGAATGACAGGTAGCCCTAAATCGTCAACAGCGTCAAGGGGGACAGGGTCAAATTCATGCTTCATGCCCAACGGTGCACCGGTATCAAGCTTTCGGCCCATCGCGAGTTCTTTGGCATTGGTATCCAAAGCATCCCAGGTATCAAGCAGCATGCGGATGCGGCGGAGAACTAAAACAGTGCCGCCGGTTTCTTCTATCCACACAACATCGTTGAAGTTTTCAATGGATGGATTGTCGGTGCCTTCAACCTGACCCATTAAATTGCGATCTTGGCGTTGCGAATCACCAGGCGATGGTGCAGCACGAAAGCCTTGTTGCACCCAAGCGATATCAGACAATGAGGAGATGTCCTTGCTGAGCATACGGATCGTATGAGCCATGACTAAAGGATCATCGGTGCCGATCTGAATGATGAGATCTGTTTGATCCCAGCCTGGCTCCAACGCATCGGTTGCGAATGCGGGAATCTCAACCAGAGATTTAGGCACGGAATTCGTGAGTTTGGCCTTGCTCACCAGTGGCAAACCAATGCCGATGCCAATCGTGAGGTTGTGGGGTGAAACCGCAAGCGATGGTTCAGTGTCAGCAAGTGCCGGTTTTCCTTGGGTCAGACGAGCGGCGTCATCTGAGAGAAGGCGGAAAATCCTTTCTGCATTCTTTCTGGCGGGTTCTTGGACGTTGACCCCGATGTAGGAAATGAGAACGGTTGGAGCGGTAGCGATTCCTGCTTGATGCGGCCCATAAAAATCGATCACCCCTGATTCCCGCGTGGTCTTGGCTGTGGTGTCGGTGGCTTGCGCCACCGACACCTTCTGGCCAAGAGCAAACCCACCGGCAATTCCGGCAGCGGCAACGCCGCCGAGTGAAAGAACTCCTCGTCGAGTAATACCGCGTTGATTTTGCGTCTGCTCATCCATGGTCAGTTACATCTTCATTCCGGGCATCGGCGCTGCTGACGAACCTGGCTTATAGGTTTCGTTTGCACCGCTGAACACCTTCGCCATGGAACTGAATGTAAAGCGAGCACCATTACTCGCAATAAGTGTCACAGGAACTTGATCACCAGCATTTACTGGCTTGGTCAGACTTAACAACATGATGTGGTTGCCACCTGGCTTCAATTCGTAGGACCCATTCGCAGGAATCACAAAGCCACCAGGCTTTTGCTGCATCACCATTGCTCCGTCTTTCATGATGACTTCATGAAGTTGGGTCACTGGTGCAGCAGGTGTTAAGGCTCCAACGATCGTGATCGGCTTATCTGTTGGATTCTTCAGTATTCCAAAGACGGCCGTATTGCCACTGGGGGCAGCCTTAGCCCAAGTGTCTTGAGTTGCGAGTGCGAATTTTCCAACAGGTAGTGGTTTTGACCACTTCAGGGCAGAACCGACCTGATTGCAGATGTAGGTCTGCTTGTTGGCGGTATGAACTGCTCCCGGCATGGTGCAGGTTTGCCCAGCTTTAATGTTTGCTGCGAGCGCTGGTTGGGCAAGACCCACCGAAATAGCGCTTAGGGCAAGAAGGGACATCGTTGTACGACGAAAAACGGTATTCAAAATAAGCTCCAAAAAATAATGAAAAGAAAGTTCCGCATTGCGGAAAATGATCTGGTCTCTAGTTTTGGAGTGATACAGGTGGCCCGCGATGCCAAATGGCATAGGCGAAAACTTCAGTGTGATGAGGAAGTGAGGGTTGTCGATGATTCAGTCGCACTGCAGTTGGAAGCGCAAGGGGGCGAATCGAAATGAGCAATGTTTGCCAAAGCACACACCAAAGCGTGATGAGCGTGTTGCCATAACGAATGACGATAGAAGCCAAAATACTTGCGATGACGTGATAAGTGATCATTTGGAGCGAGGGCAGAAGTTGCCCCGTTCCATGATGACCAGCAACAGTGGAAATGACGTGCACGAGCAGTTGTAATGCAAGTATGAATATCGTGACTGAGGCGAAACTACGAGTTGTTCGTAAGAAGGCCCGGGCTGCGATGACGGTTGCGATTGATGTAAAAGATAAAACAAAAGCGCTGGGGAGTTGACCAGACGATAAGCCATGGCCTGCGAGGGTTATCGACAATGCCATCAGCGCAAGGAGCGCTGTTCGCCACGGGCGTGCGGCGAAGGAGTGAGGACCTGACACATCCTCATTCTATTAGGGGCTCACCGCTGACCTAGGGCGGAAGGTCCTGAAAGAATGTGGGAAGAAAATTTCGGCGGTTTGCTAGTGCGCTTTTCGATTAATAGGAGTAGAAACAATGGTGTGAGCAAATAAGCAGCTCGCCGAACAGGAGTGATCATGTCTCAGCAATCCTCCGGCCCCTCCCGCCTTAGCCGCATTGCGGCAAAAGAGGTGCCTCATCGCAAGACCGACCGATTCTTTGCAGCTAAAACGGATGTCAAACATTCGTGTGAGCAATTGGTTCACGACGTGAAACGCTCTGCTTTACATGACTCAATGAAAAAAGACCTATTGAACGCTGTTGATCGCGTACACAAGGCCTTGCATGACCTCACCGAAGACACCCCTGGTGGTCGAAATGAGTTGGTCGAATTGGAAAAGCAAGTCGAGCATCTCTTACTCGCGGAGAAATGGGTGAATGCAGCTGAACGTGTACTAGTTCGCCTTGGCCCTGATGGCAATAAGGAAGTGCGTGATGGAGTTCTTGAAGATCAAGACAAGGTGATGTGGTGCGTACGTGCTGATCAATGGGATGGTCAGCTCACATCAGCGCTGAGTGCATTAACCAAGCAGGTTCAAGAAGCTGAAGCACATGCATCTCGAGTAGCCAACGCATAAGAGTCCGTTTGTACGTACGGCGCTTTGACTTCCTCAAGCGGTAGTTAAAGCGCCATACGGCATGATCTGCCTATGGAAACGCTGCTCTATGTAATCCCGTTGGGGATTGGCGCAGCATTCACGCCCTCATTGCTTGCACTACAAATATTGGTAACAGGGCAAGAGGCTTGGGCTAAGCGGGCACTGGCTGTAGCTGCCGGATCGGCACTTGCCTTTGGCATTTTCGGTCTGCTGATTATTTTTGGTTTTCGCCAGCTTCCGTCGCCAGATGTCAGCGGGACCGACCTCGTTGGTGGCCTCACTCGTTTGGCTGCTGCGCTCGTACTGTTCATCAGTGCCATCTATCTATTTATTCCGCACCCTGCTCTCCAGAAGTCAGTTGAGACTCGGATTCAGGGATATGTGCAACGTTCGGGCGTCGTATCAATTTTCCTCATTGCCTTCCTGCTCAGTATCAAGGACATGTCGTCCTTTGTGATGCTGGTACCGGCGCTTCATGAAATTGCCATCGCGCCGAACATTGTCGAAGGTGCCATCGCGCTTTTGGTGTTGTATGTGCTCGCGCTTTCACCAGTGTTGTTACCAATTGCGATTCGACTGTTCTTCGATCGGAAGTCAATGGATCCCATGGCTAAGGTCTATCGGTTCACGATGGACCATCAGTTTCAAATCGTGGGTGTCGTGGCAACCCTGCTGGCGGCTTACCTGGCTATCAGTGGATGGCAAGCGCTGGCGTAACTCATATTTTCTAACGACATAAAGAGGAGCGGGCGCCCAGTGGGCACCCGCTCCTCTTTATGTTTTTGATTTAGTCGGTCAAGCCAGCCTTCTTCAGGCCCTTCCACGTTGCAGGAAGAAGACCTGCAGCAGCAGCGATCTTGATGGCATCGCCGATGAGGAATGGGGTCAAGCCCCAGGCAATCGCATCTGACCAAGAAGCATCAAGTGAGTTCTTCAGCCAGACCAAGCCAACGGCATAAAGGATGACGTTGCCAACGACCATGAGGCCAGCGGTGCGCACGACTGAGCGAGTGGCACCGTGCTCTGCAATACGACCAACGACGAAGGCAGCGGCGATGAAGCCGACGATGTAACCAAAGCTTGGAGCGGAGTAACCAGATGAGGCTTCTGCAAACCAGGGGAAGCCTGCAGCGCCGACAACTGCATACAGCGCCATCGCAGCTACACCGCGCATAGAACCAAGAGCAGCAGCAGTAAGCAGCACAGCGAAGGTCTGCAGTGTCAAAGGCACTGGGGTAAATGGCAGTGGGATGGCAATTTGTGCGCTGACGCCCACGAATGCGGCGCCGCCGACGACGAGTGCCACGTTGCGAACCCAGGTACGGGTGACGACGTCGGCAAGGACGCGGGGGGCAGGATTTGCCAGTGCCATGAATTCCTCCAGTGAAGATTGGCGCGAGCCGTTCGCGACACCAGAACCTTAGCGGTTAGCATTGATGGGTTGGCACGAACTTCGAAGTAACAGTGGCTGGGGAAGGCGACTGGTTACTAAGGAGGCTCGATGACCACGCATATTCAGGCTAAGCCTGGAAATTCAACGTCCCATGAGGCATTTGGGGCGCGCGGAGTGGTGTTCATTCACTCATGCCCGCGAGCGGTGAGCCCTCATTTGGAATGGTCACTGACCTCAGTGTTTGGAACTTCCGTCAAATTGGACTGGAGTGAGCAACCCGTTGCACCAGGCACTGTCCGGTCCGAAATTCTGTGGCAAGGTCCCGCAGGTATGGGTGCCAAGTTAGCGAGTGCACTGCTGGCATTCCAGCAGGTTCGCTACGAAGTCACCGAAGATGCCAATGGAGCCAGGCCAGGAGAGCGTTTTGCCGCAACCCCAACGTTGGGATTGTTCCGCGCAGATATCGGTGAGCACGGTGATGTGATGGTTGCCGAAGAGCGGCTGCGCACGGCGCTACAGCACGCTGCGACAACAGGCGAAGGCTTACAAGACGAAATTGCCCGCCTCATTGGTGAACCATGGGACGAAGAGCTTGAATCCTTCCGGTGCTCCCATGAAGGTTCAACGGTGCGGGTGCTTCACAACGTCATTTAGACGCTCTTGAACACCAATGCAACATCGTGACCACCGAAGCCAAATGAGTTGTTGAGCGCAGCAATATCGCCGGCTGGTAACTGCACTGGGCCATCTTTGGTGACCTGAAGTTCGATCGTAGGGTCGAAGTTGAAGATGTTGATGCTTGGGGGAGCGATGCGATCGCGCAACGCAAGAATCGCGAAGATGGATTCAACTGCACCCGCACCACCAAGAAGGTGACCAGTCATCGACTTCGTGGCTGACACCCATGCGTGATCTGCTTGGCCACCAAGGCCACGGCGGATAGCAACAGACTCTGCAAAGTCGCCCTGCGGCGTAGAGGTTGCGTGAGCATTGACGTGAATGATGTCGCTAGCAGAAAGTTCAGCATCTTCAAGGGCCATTGTGATTGCACGTGCAGCACCTGAGCCTTCAGGGTCTGGCTGAGCAATGTGGTGACCATCTGAGGTCAAGCCAGCGCCGCCGTAGCGGCCATAAATTTTTGCGCCGCGTGCACGTGCGTGCTCTTCTTCTTCAAGAATCAAAATGCCAGCGCCTTCGCCCATGACAAAACCATCGCGGTCCATGTCATACGCACGTGATGCGGTTGCTGGATCATCGTTGCGCGTGGACAGTGCGCGCATGGCACCGAAGCCAGCCATGGTGACGCCATTGATGCAGGCTTCAGTTCCGCCGGCAACAACAATGTCTGCGCGTCCGTCTTCAATCATCTTTGCTGCATACGAGACAGCTTCAGCACCTGATGCACACGCGCTTACAGGTGTGTGCACGCCCGCGCGTGCGCCGACTTCGATGCCAACCATGGCAGCTGGGCCGTTCGGCATGATCATCGTGACCATGTGTGGAGATACGCGAGCCGCGCCCTTATCGCGCAAGGTTTCATACGCAGAGATCAATGAGTTGATGCCACCGATGCCTGATGCAACAACAGTGCCTAAGCGAATTGGGTCAACTTCAGGTGCGCCTGCATCAGCCCAGGCTTCGCGCGCTGCGATAACCGCGCACTGCTCAGAAGGGTCCATGCGGCGAACTTCAACTGGCTTCAAGATTTCAGCTGGGTTTTCCAGCATGCGCGCAGCAATTTGCGCTGGTTGTTCAGGATCCCAATCAGCGCCCATGCGCACGCCACCTGGCGTGCCTGCAAGAGCTGCCGCCCACGTTGTTGGTGCATCGCCACCCAAAGGGGTCGTCATGCCGATACCTGTCACCACAACACTACGAGTCATTGCTCTTACTCCTGAATCACGTTGTTACACATTGGGATTGAAGGCCAGTGGGGCTGTTCCGGTAAGGGATACAACCCCACTGCGATCAGAATTAAACGTTGGCGCTGATGTAGGTGACTGCGTCGCCGACGGTCTTGAGGTTCTTGACTTCGCTGTCAGGAATCTTCACGCCCCACTTGTCTTCGCAAGCCATGACAACTTCGACCATCGACAATGAATCAACGTCAAGGTCGTCAACAAAGGACTTGTCCAACTGGACGTCTTCTGCTGGCACGCCTGCAACTTCGTTCACAATTCCAGCCAAGCCGGCCAGGATGTCCTCACTCATGACTTTCCTTTCGTATTTCTTTGTTTGTAATTTGGGTTGAAAAAATTAGGGAAGGGTTATTACTTGTGCTGCATAGGCAAGACCTGCGCCAAAACCGATGATCAGTGCAAGACCACCACTTGGAACGTCACCTTCTTCGACCATTCGAGATAACGCCAATGGAATCGAAGCTGCTGATGTGTTGCCAGTCATGATCACGTCGCGAGCAACGACGACGCTTTCTGGCATCTTCAAGGAACGTACCAATGCATCCGTGATGCGATTGTTGGCTTGGTGTGGAATGAAAGCTGACAGATCAGCAGATGTGATGCCAGCTGCTGCAAGTGCTTCTTCTGCAACGCGCGCCATTTCGGTTACAGCCCAGCGGAACACCGTTTGGCCTTGCATGTAGAGCATTGGCACGTTGTTGATTGGGTCATTGCGTTGGTCCAGGAATGAAGGTGCGATGCCCAGAGCTTCGGTTTGAGTGCCATCTGATCCCCACGCAGTTGGCCCAATGCCTGGTGTGTCAGATGGGCCAATGACTACTGCGCCAGCACCATCACCAAATAAGAAGGCAAGTGAGCGATCTGCAGGATCAAACCAGTCAGTTAGCTTTTCTGCACCAATCACCATTGCGTACTTAGCGTTACCGCTGCGAATGATGTCGCTTGCCATGCCAACGCCGTAGCAAAAACCTGCGCATGCACTTGAAATATCCGTAGCTGGAATTCCAGTCGCGCCGATACGCACAGCAATTTGCGTTGCGGCTGACGGTGTGAGGTATGGGTAAGTGCAACTTGCCACAAGTAGCAGTCCAAGTTCTGTTGGATCAATACCGGCACGTTCAAGCGCAACCTTGGCAGCATTGACAGCCATATCGATGACGGATTCATCTGGTGCTGCATAGCGACGCTCACGAATACCCGAGCGCTCAAGAATCCATTCATCTGTTGAATCAATGCGTGTGCAAATTTCTGCATTGTCGACGATGCGTGATGGGCGATACGCACCAACAGAAATGATGCGTGTGTAGGCGTTCGGGGTTGGGGCCTTAATGGTTGCAGTCACTGCTATTCCTTCCCAACGTGCTCAGCGATCAATGCGCGAGCCGCATCGAGATCTTCAGGGCTTTTCACTGCTACAGCCGCCACGCCAGGCATAGCCCGCTTCGCTAATCCAACAAGCGTGCCGCCAGGGGAGAGCTCCAATAGCCCAGTGACTCCCATGGAAACCATCATGTCCATGCACAGATCCCAGCGAACAGGATTGCTGACCTGGGCGACAAGACGACGCAGTGCTTCGCTGCCACCATCAATGGAGTTGCCATCAGCATTTGAAAGCAGGACTGCAACGGGATCTGCAGTGATCATTGATGCTGCATACGTTTCGAGGGCTGCAACCGCAGGCGCCATGTGCGAAGTGTGGAATGCGCCGGCAACAGGTAATGGGCGAACTCTGCCACCTTCGGGTGCATCGTTTGCGAAAGCTTCAAGTTGTTCCAAGGTTCCAGCAACCACGATCTGGCCTGCGCCATTCATGTTTGCTGGAGTCAGACCATGTTCGCCGGCTTTAGCAACCACCACGCTTGCTTCGCCGCCGAGCACCGCACTCATGCCTGTTGCAACGTTGGCCGCTGCCTGCGCCATGCCCGCACCGCGCAGTTGTACGAAGCCCATGGCGTCAGCAGGTGTGAGTACTCCAGCAATGACCGCTGCGGTGATTTCGCCGACGGAGTGACCTGCGATGACATCAGCTAAAGGAGCATTCAAGGCTTCCCATGAAATGAGTCCTGCAGCAACGATGAGGGGTTGTGCCACTGCGGTATCGCGGATGGTGTCAGCATCCGAGGTGGTGCCATGGGCAACCAGATCAAGTCCGCTTGCCGAACTTAGGGCGTCAAGTTGAACCGCTACGCCAGGTAATTCCAGCCAGGCTTGAAGCATTCCTGGGACTTGAGCACCTTGACCGGGAGCAACAATTGCGAGCACTCCCTAAGCCTCGCGGACGGGAGCGCACATATGCGCTGTTGCTGCCGCCAATGTCATGTCCTGAAATTTAGAGGATTCCTACAACAAAAAGCGACTTTGACCCGATGAAAGCGGTTGAAATTGCCTAAATCCTGCTGAAATCAACTATTTGAGTGCTGAATCCGACCAAAGGTCAGCCCTAAACGCAGGGCAAAGGCATCGCGCGGTTCCGTGGGTGAGTAGCCGGTCAGGTCGGTGATCTGCCGCAAGCGGTACCGCACGGTGTTGGCATGGATGAACAAAGCGCGGGCTGTGGCTTCAAGTGATGGGCTGATTTCCAAGAATGTCGAGGCGGTTTCTAGCAAGGTGGGCTCGGCGGCCAATGGCAAATACACGCTGGCGATGAGCTCGGCTTGTGCATCAAGATCCCCGGCAAGGGCTCGCTCGGGCAATAAATCGGTCGTGACGACCGGTCGAGGGGCGCCTGGCCAAGAGTTGGCGACCGTGAGTGCCCGCATGGTGGTGCGAGCGGCGTCGGGAACTTCATCAAGATTTCGCAGTGGTTCGCTGGCGATCACTGGGCCAGGGCCAAAGTGCACGGACAGTAGTCGAGCGATTCGTGCTTGATCTTGCACTCGACCAAGGATGGCCAGCATGACATTGCCATGGATTCCAGTGATCAAATCGATGCCGTGGTTCGCAGCTGCCCGGCGAAGCACTTCAAGGGCCAGCTCTGGTTCGCCAACTGGAGGTGATCCGGCAAGCAACATCACGCTTCCTTGACCAGACCATCCAAGTGCACTGACACGGGCCAGGACAGTGCTATCAAGATCACCGCGCACAAACGCATCGACCACAAGTGCTTCAACGCGCGCATCCCAAGCACCGCGCGCTTCAGCAGCTCGGGCGTACACACCAGCTGCTGAAAATGCGATTTCTCGTGAGTAACGCAACACAGCTTCACGCAGTGGAATGCGCGTTTGTGGTTCATCAATTGCTTCGATGGTTTCTTCAACAACATTGATGATGGTCCGCATTAACGCCACTGTTTGTTCAAGTGAAACTACTCGTGCCAATTCGCGGGGAGCAGCGGAGAACACGCTGGCTGTAATTTCTTCTACGCGTTCAGGGTGTGTGTACCACTCAACAAATGCAGTGATGCCAGCCTGCGCCACCATGCCAACCCAAGAACGTTCGCGAGCGCCGAGCTCGCGGTACCAAGGGAATTCGGCCTCCATGCGCAGCGTGGCTGCGGTGGTGAGTTCTCCGGTTGACTGCGTAATGCTCGCCGGTAGGGGCTGATCACTCACGCGGCTAGACGTTGACGCCGATTATCGAGCCCACAATGAACGTAACCAACGCAGCTCCGGCGCCCCATGCAAATTGTCGCAGCGCCGAGAAGGTGATTCCGCGCCCTGAAATCTTTCCCACGACGCCACCAACTACCAACAAGGAAACCGTCGAAAGCGCGATCGTCAGATACAACGCAACATTTCCAGTGAAGAACAGATACGGCAGTACTGCAACCGATGCGCCAATGGCAAACGCAATGAAGCTTGAAAGGGCAACCTTGAATGGAGCACCTAACTCGTCAGGATTAAGACCGAGTTCCTCGCGGGCAAGTGTGTCCAGAGCCTTCTTTGGATCTTGCATGATGTGCGCTGCAGTTGCCGCTGCAACATCACGGGGTACGCCTTTGGCTCGGTAAATAAGTTCGAGCTCTTTTTGTTCTTCTTCAGGTTTTGTTGCCAGTTCTTCGGCTTCTTTTTGGATCTCGCGATGGAAGAGATCTCTCTGACTCGCGACACTCACGTATTCACCGGCAGCCATTGAGAACGCGCCAGCGAGTAAGCCTGCAAGGCCAGCAAAAAGAATGGTTTTGCCGGATGGATTTGCGCCAGCAAAGCCCATCACGAGTGCAGTGTTTGAGACCAGGCCATCGCTGACACCGAACACGATAGCTCGCGCCTTACCTGAGGTATCTGTGCTGTGCCATGCCTCCATGTGATCGGGGCCTGGCGCCTTCATCGCACCGCGAATCGGCAGGACGTTTGCTTCATCCACACGCATACGTCGGAATGCTTCTGCATGCGAAGCCTCGTCTTCAACCATTGAGTCAGGGGCTTCTGGCTCATTGTCGTAAAGCGAGTTCGCGGCAGTCTCAACTGCTTCAAGGTGCTCCAGTACATCGTCAACGTTCATCGTGTTGGCTTGATGAACCAGCGCTGCATCGTCTTCGTGTAAATCTTGAGGTGCTAGTGGAACATCGATACCAGCTTCGGTGAGCTTTGCGATCCAATGCCGTGCATGCCGTTCCTCAATGTCCGCCAGTTCCAACAAAGCCTCTCGGCGATCGCCGGTCATAGTCGTTGCTAACGAGCGGTACAGCAGAGCAGCTTTACGTTCCTCTTCGAGGTAACGCAAGAACCGCTTTGGATCGTTAGGCATCTCAGCCAGAACCTTCCGTGTTGCCTGCTGACGCAGCAGATGGGTCGTTGAGTTGGTATCGATTAATTGCTTCGGCAATTGTTGCGCGATCCATCTGATTGTGCTTGCTGAGCATGGTCAATGACTGCACCACGATGGATTCGGCATCAACGAGGAAGTGACGACGAAGTGCGCCTCGGGTATCTGACATGCCCGCGCCATCGGTGCCAAGTGACACAAACGGCTGATCAACCCATTCGCGAACCTGATCTTGCACAGCGCGCATCCAGTCAGAAACCGCAATAACTGGCCCAGGGCGGCCAGCAAGGCGCTGGTTGATGTAAGCAACGCGCTGCTCTGCATCAGGATTCAAGAAGTTGAAGCGATCAACTTCCAAACCATCGCGACGCAATTCATTCCACGAGGTAACCGACCAGACATCGGCATGAACACCCCACTCGTCGCGAAGGATTGTTTGTGCGCGAAGAGCCCATGGCACTGAGACACCGCTGGCGAGTAGTTGAACCTTTGGCCCATCGCCATTTGATTCACTGATCAAGTGCATACCCCGCAAGATGCCGTCAACATCGACGTTGTCTGGCTCGGCTGGTTGCTGGTATGGCTCGTTATACACAGTGAGGTAGTAGTAAATATTTTCTGGATCATCTCCGTACATACGTCGCATGCCATCCTTGAAGATGTGTGCGATTTCGTAGGAGTACGCAGGGTCGTACGCCACTACGCCTGGGTTCGTGCTTGCTAGCAAAAGGGAATGGCCATCTTGATGCTGCAAACCTTCGCCGTTGAGTGTTGTGCGGCCAGCCGTTGCGCCGAGAACGAATCCACGAGCCATCTGGTCCATGGCAGCCCAAAACGCATCACCTGTGCGCTGGAATCCAAACATGGAGTAGAAAATGTAAATCGGAATCATTGGTTGGCCATGCGTGGCGTATGACGTGCCAACTGCTGTGAACGAGGCAGTGGATCCAGCTTCGTTAATGCCTTCATGCAGGATCTGGCCTGTTTCTGATTCCTTGTATGACAACACCAGTTCGCGGTCTACAGAGAGATATTGCTGACCATGCGGTGAATAGATCTTTGCCGTTGGGAACATTGCGTCCATACCGAAGGTGCGTGCTTCGTCAGGAATGATCGGAACGATGCGATGTCCAACGTTTGGATCTTTCATGATGTCTTTGAGCATGCGAACAAAGGCCATGGTCGTAGCAACTTCTTGGTTACCTGAACCACGCTTTGCAACCTCGTAGGTTTTGGCTTCTGGCAACACCAATGCCGCAGTAGTAGTTCGACGTGAAGGCACGCCGCCACCAAGAAGTTTGCGCGACGCCTGCATGTACTGCACGGCTTCATCATCTGCACCTGGATGGAAATACGGAGGTGTGTAGGGATCCATTGCGCTATCTGGAATGGGAATTTCCAAACGATCGCGGAAGGCGAGCAGATCATCAAGGGTGAGCTTCTTCATCTGGTGCGTTGAGTTACGACCTTCGAAGTGTGAACCCAAAGTCCAGCCCTTGACTGTCTTGGCCAAGATGACGGTTGGTTGACCCTTGACCTGTGTTGCTGCGTTATATGCCGCGTACATCTTGCGGTAATCGTGACCACCACGGCGCAAATTCCAGATGTCGTCGTCAGACCAATCTTCAACAAGCTTCGCGGTTAGTGGATCGCGACCGAAGAAATGTTCGCGCACAAAGGCGCCATCTTCGGCCTTGAAGGTTTGGAAGTCACCGTCAACGGTCTTGTTCATCAAGTTCACAAGAGCGCCTTCGCGATCTTGACTCAGGAGTTCATCCCACTTGCGACCCCATACGACCTTGATGACATTCCAGCCAGCACCACGGAAGAGTGATTCAAGTTCTTGAATGATCTTGCCGTTGCCTCGTACCGGACCATCGAGGCGCTGCAAGTTGCAGTTCACGACGAACACGAGGTTGTCGAGTTCCTCGCGGGCGGCCAAAGTCAAGGCGCCTACGGCATCGACCTCATCCATTTCTCCGTCGCCTAAGAAGGCCCACACTTTTTGATCGCTGGTGTCTTTGATGCCGCGATGACCGAGGTACTTGTTAAAGCGCGCTTGGTAAATCGCATTGAGGGGTCCGATACCCATCGACACAGTTGGGAACTGCCAGAAATGCGGCAGCAAGCGAGGGTGTGGGTAAGAAGGTAAACCAACGCCAGAAGTTTCTTGGCGAAAGCCATCCAGCTGGGCTTCAGTTAGGCGGCCCTCAAGGAAGGCACGTGCGTAAATGCCAGGGGAGGCATGGCCCTGGAAGAAGATTTGATCGCCGCCACCTGCGTGGTCTTGGCCGCGGAAGAAGTGGTTGAAGCCCACTTCATACAAGGTGGCGCTCGATGCATAACTCGAAATGTGACCGCCGACGCCGATTCCCGGACGTTGCGCGCGATGCACCATGATCGCTGCGTTCCAGCGAATGATTTGACGGATGCGATGTTCAATTGCTTCATCACCGGGGAACTCAGGTTCACGCTCGGGAGCAATGGTGTTGATGTAGTCGGTGCTTCGAAGGCTTGGAACACCAACATTGTGTTCAGCTGCTCGACGCAGAAGCGACAACATGATGTATCGAGCGCGGTTATTTCCGCTACTTGCCACCATGTCGTCGAACGAGTCAATCCATTCGTTCGTTTCGTCTGGATCGGCATCGACATATTGAGTCGGCATGCCGCCAGCCAACAGGGCTTCGCGGTCACTTGCGGGCGTCATTGTTTGGACCCTTCGCTTGGTCGACTTCCGGGATCGCCGGGGTGTCGAGTGACGGTGTGTGTACCGAGTCACATCCTTGCGTATCGGGGGTGTGGCAACCAAAGTTGGGTGACTTTCTGGGGCTCTACGGCGGTGCCGCTTGCCATTCGGCCTCAGGTCCGGTGGACTAGCGCTGCAGAAGCAGGCATTGAGTCTGTGACAAGAGCGAATGGAGAACGCGTTGGCCGCCGCAGCGGATCGGGATGAGGCACGTACGCGTGCAGCTCGTCTGGGAATTGAAGCGGGAATGACCGTGCAGGAGATTGGCTACGACGAGGACATCGACGAAGCCCTGCGCGAAGGTATCGAGGCCATCATCGGCGAAGAAATCGTTGACGAGGATTTCGACGATGTTGTTGACGTAGTGCTGATGTGGTGGCGCGACGAAGACGGCGATCTCGTTGATGGACTCATGGATGCCATTCATCCGCTCGCTGATCACGGTGTTGTCTGGTTGATGACGCCTAAGCCTGGTCGTGACGGTCATATTGAGCCCGAAGACATTGCTGATGCTGCGCCTACTGCTGGCTTGCAGCAGACCAGCACCATCAGTGCGGGATCAAACTGGCAAGGCACGCGCCTTGTTGCACCCCGCGCCAAGCGGTAGGTGATTCATGGGCGAGGTGCCCGCAATGGCTACTTCTGTGAATCACATACCCATGCAGTCAGTTGGCGTCCAGATTGGCCAACAAGCACCCGACTTCACCTTGTCTGCGGCTGATGGCAGCAAATTCACGTTGAGTGAGCAATGTGTCAACGGACCTATCGTTTTGGTCTTTTTTCCATTTGCTTTCACGGGTGTTTGTCGATCCGAGCTCGCGGAGTTGAGTTCTATGACGCAAGAGTTCGCTGATCTCAATGCGCAAGTGGTCGCCGTCTCCTGTGACAGTGCGTATTCACTACAGGCGTTTGCGGAAAAAGACTCACTCACGATCCCTCTGCTCAGTGATTTCTGGCCGCATGGTGAGGTCGCAAGGAAGTACGACGTGTTCTTGGATGACAAGGGCTTTGCTACGCGTGGCACCTACGTGATTGATCGCCAGGGGATCGTTCGGTGGTCAGTGATCAACGGACCGGGGTTTGAGCGCGATGCGAAGGCGTATCTCGCAGCAGTGCTTGGATTGAATTAAGTCGTGCTTGGTGGGCGCAGAGGGACTCGAACCCCCGACATCCGCCTTGTAAGGGCGGCGCTCTAGCCAACTGAGCTATGCGCCCCAGTTGGAAGGTATAAGAGTAATGGGCGCAGGTTGGCAGCCGCACACCCGGTGACAGGTAACCTTCGCTTATGTCCGCCACCGTTGCTCAAGTCTTGGCAGCGCTGGAGCGCAGGTATCCCATGGGGCTTGCTGCCGATTGGGACGCGGTGGGGCTCGTCTGTGGGGATCCCGCCTCAACCGTCGATCGCATCCTTCTGGCTGTGGATCCGGTGCAGGTTGTGGTTGATGAAGCAATTCTCGGTGGCATTGATCTCGTGATTACGCATCATCCGCTGTTCTTGCGTGGAGTTCATGGTGTTGGCGCAACCGATGCCAAGGGCAAAGTGGTTCATGCGCTCATGAGCAATGACATCGCTCTGGCAAGTGCGCACACAAATGCTGATCACGCGAACCCTGGTGTCTCAGATGCGTTGGCTGCCGAATTTGGATTGAGAAATCTTCGACCACTCGATCCATCTGGGCCCGATACGGGCACAGGGCGCATCGGTGATCTGCTGGAGCCGATGACCTTGCAGAAATTTGCTGATCTTGTCGCTGCAGTGTTGCCAGCCACGCATCATGGTGTGCGCATTGCAGGAGATCTGGAACTCGAAATACGCACTGTTGCGGTGTGTGGCGGAGCAGGGGATTCTCTCCTTGAGCTCGCTGCGCAACAAGCCGATGTGTATGTGACCTCAGATCTTCGCCACCACCGCGCACAAGATCATCTAGTTGATGGTGGCTGTGCGCTTGTTGATGTGGCTCATTGGGCAAGTGAATGGCCCTGGCTGAATCAAGCTGCAGCGCTCTTGGTTTCTGACCTTGCTGAAGCGGGGTTTGCAATTACTGCGGAAGTTTCCGCCACACCGACTGATCCATGGACGGCACATCGTCCGAGCACCAACCTAGGGAGTTACTCATGAAGGCTGATGCTGCAGCACAGCAATTGTTGCTCGATCTGCAAAAGCTCGATACCAAAGCATCGCAGCTTGATCATCGGGAGAGCACGCTTGCCCAGAAGCAAGCCCTCGCTGATCTCAAGGTTCGTATCCAGCGCCTTCATGATGAACATGTCGCTGCAGTAGTGATTGCCCGCGACCTCGAGCGCGATCAAGCTCGTGCTGAATCAGATGTTGAACAGGTGCGTGAGCGTTCAACGAAGGATCAACAGCTCCTTGATTCAGGAGCGATCAGCGATCCAAAGCAGTTGGTCAACCTTCAGCATGAGTTGCAGTCGTTGGCTCGACGTCAAGGTGAACTTGAAGAAGTTGAACTCGAAGCAATGGAGCGTGTTGAAGGTGCCCAAGCTGCCGTGCGCCAACTTGCCGGCCAGCACGCAGAAGCAGTTGTCGAATGTGAAGCGCTGGAAGGTGAGATCGCAGCGCTCGTTTCTGAAATTGATGCAGAGCGGCAAAACGTGGTTGCAGATCGCAATGAACTCAAGCCTCGAATTCCGGCTGACCTCATTGCGCTATACGAAAAAATTCGCCTCGATGGCGGCGGCGTAGGTGCAGCACACCTTCATCGCGGTCAGTGCCAAGGGTGTCGTTTGCAGTTGCCACCAAATGAGATCGAATCCCTACGCGCGACTCCTCAAGATGAAGTTGTGCGTTGTGAAGAATGTCGCCGCATCTTGGTTCGCAATGCCGAGTCCGGTCTGTAATGACAAAGAATTACATCGTTGAGGCGGATGGCGGTTCACGGGGTAATCCAGGGCCCGCCGCTTATGGCTCAGTGGTGAAAGACGCCGCAACTGGTGCAGTGATTGCTGAATTAGGTGAATACATCGGTATAGCCACAAATAATGTGGCGGAGTATCGCGGCGCCCTAGCTGGGCTCACTCACGTGCGAGGCATTGACCCCGATGCCATTGTTGAAGTGCGCCTTGATTCAAAGCTTGTTGTTGAACAGATGAGTGGCCGTTGGAAGATTAAGCATCCAGATATGCAGGCTCTTGCTTTACAGGTGCGAGCAGTGTTTCCTGCTGGTCGAGTGACCTATACCTGGGTGCCTCGTGCTCAGAATGCTGCTGCGGATGCACTGGCTAATGAAGCAATGGATGCTGCGGCAATCAACGCCGGTGCATCGCCGATTGCCCGTTCCTATGAATCCGCAACCTTGTTTGACGATGCAAGCGATGTGTTGGCATCAGTGGAAGAAGCCTTAACGCAGGCCGTCGTTGACGAAAAAGCCCCCAACCGCATGGTGGGCTGGGACGAAGTTGGCACACCAACGGTCACCATCATGGTTCGTCATGGTGCAACACCGATGAGCTTGGAAAAGCGTTTCAGCGGTTTGGGTGGCTCTGATGTTGGTCTGACTGACATTGGAATTTTACAGGCTCAAGCCGCTGCAAAAGATCTTGCTGAGCGTGGTGAAATTGACGTCATCGTTACCTCACCACTCTTGCGTACCCGCCAAACCGCGCAATACATCGCTGAACTTTGCGAAGCGGAAGTAGTGGTCATGGATGAGTTCGCTGAGTGCTCATTTGGCGACTGGGATGGATACACCTTCACTGAAGTGCGTGCCCAATGGCCCGAGGCTCTGCAGCGCTGGCTTGATTCCGTTGAAGTTGCACCGCCTGGTGGCGAGTCATTCGCTCAGGTTCTCGATCGTGTGAACCGTGGTCGCCTAGAAATTTTGAAGAGGTACCACGGGAAGCGCATCGCAATTGTTGCGCACGTGACGCCGATCAAGTTGATGGCGGCTATTGCTGTGAATGCGCCACTTGAAAGCGTGTATCGCATGGAGCTGCGCCCAGGATCGATCTCATCGATGATGTGGTTTGCAGATGGCAATGCTTCACTCACGAGTTTTTCTGAAAGTACCCACCTTCGTGGAGTGGACACGTTTCCGTTTGTTTAGCGAGTAATCAAGTCCAGCAAAGCTGGGCCTTTCTTGTGTTCATTGAGTTCCCACTCATACCCAAGTGAAGTGAGTACCGCTGAAAACTCATTGATGTTTGTGGGTGTTTTCGCTTTCAGCATCAGTGCGCGCACGAACTCACCCTTCGTGGCCTTATTGAAGTGACTCACAACGCTGCGCTTGCCATTTCGCTCATGAAGTACGCGAAGGGTTAATGCTCGATCGTGGCATGACGTGGGAATTGGGCCAAGAGCAACGTAAGTCTGAGAACGCATATCAATAATTGGTCCCGAGGATGTGGCGATGGCTTCCGAAGCGCTGTCACGCCAGACCTGCGCGAGTGAGGGTAGTGAAGTAACAGTTGAATTACCGCTCAGGCGATACGCAGGGATCAAATCAAGGGGCCGCACCAAACCAAAGAGCGCTGAGGAAATCGCAACAGACGTATTGAGCTTTGTGCGAGTTCGTGAATTTAAGGTCGCTGCTCCAAGGGCTTCGTAGAGAACCCCGGTGTACACATCTATTGCTGGGCCGCATGTTGATTTGGCTAGATGAGCGTTTGCGGTTACTTCATCAAGTTGTGTGACACCGAGTCCAAGATTTTTCGCGGCAAGTTGAGGATCTGCCTTGCACATTGCAATCAAGGCTTTCCAAACGAGTGCCCGTGGCTTCTTGAGTTCCGGGTAGGAGAGTTCTCGGGTGCTGGCGCCACCTCCCGGAGCAGACTTGCCTTCACTTGGCGGTAGCAGAATCAGCATGGTGAACCTGACCGTAGGCCATCGAGGTGTGAGATCGTGACTCTATGAAAGCCAAGATCGTGGTGTTGTGCGCCTCATTTCTCGCGTTGACCGCCTGTCAATCGACTCCGTCTGAGCCAACAGGCAGTACAGCCTGCGATCAGAGCACCATCCAAGGCACGATCGACATGTTCTTGCATGAATCAAACATGCATATCAGTTCCTTTGACTCGTTGAAGTGCGCGCCCAGCTGGGCATATGCGCAAGCCACAGTGATGGACGAACAAGGCGTGGTTGTTCAAGAGGAATACATCTTTGAGTTGGTGGGTGAGAACTGGGTCCTCAAGGCACCTGAGACGGTGTGCGGCACACCCTCAACCGATGGCGAGCGCCCGGTTGATGCGCTCGTTCCTGCAGAACTCTGGTCAGATCTGTGCCTCACCTCGGATAATTAAATAGTCCCGTCTTCAAGTCCGAGAAGCACCTCAGTTGCCCTCATGCGCACTGCATCGATGTCTTTGATTTTTCTCAGGCCAGCAAATTGTTGAACCATGCGGTGGTTCTTGGCAAAGGTCGCCTGGTTTCGATCCAGGAAATCCCAGTACAAGGTCGTGAATGGACAAGCAGTTTCACCAGTGCGTTCTGTTGGCTTGTATTTGCATCCTGAACAAAACTGACCCATGCGTTTGATGTACGCACCGCCAGCAATGTAGGGCTTAGTCATCATGGTGCCGTTATCTGCATGCATTCCCATGCCGATCACATTGGGCACCATCACCCAGTCAGCAGCATCGATGAATGATCTTCGCATCCAGGCCAGAAACTCTTGTGGATTCACGTTGGCGAGCAGCGCGAGATTACTCATGACCATGAGTCGAGGAATGTGATGTGCCCACCCGCGTGCTTCAACATCTGAAATAACAGATTTCATGCAGTTCATTTGTGTGGCATCAGGATTTTCAAAGAGCGGAAGTAGTGGCCGCTGAGCGTTGAGTTCATTCTTTGCTTGGTATTCCTCCGGGAATAGCCAATACACGCCATTGATGTATTCGCGCCATCCAATCAACTGACGAATGAAACCTTCAATTGAATTGATAGGAATACCGCCTTGAGCAAAGCGGGCAAGAGCTGCGTCACATATTTCTCTTGGACTTATGAGCCCAAGGTTGAGATAAGGCGAAAGCATCGAGTGATAACCAGCCCAGGAATCCATTGGCATGGCGTCTTCATATGGTCCGAATGCATTGAGGGAATGTTCGAGAAACCAGTCAAGCTGTTGAAGAGCACCCGCTCGATTTGTAGCCCAGGTTCCCATCGAGATAGATCCCCAATGCGAATCCGAGATCTTTTCGATTTTTGCTGCGACCGCTTGATCGATGCTGTCGATTGCGAAGGTGATTGGTGTTGGCCACTCGTATCCTGGCTTAGGTGGCGGTAGCCGATTGTCTTGGTCAAAATTCCAAGCACCTCCAAGGGGTACGGAGCCATCCATGAGGTATCCCAGACGTGCGCGCTGCCACCGGTAGAAGTGCTCTTGCGTGAGATTTTTTCTTCCTTGTGCCCAAGCCTCAAAATCACTTCGTGATGTCAAAAATGAATCGTCATTGAAGAGGTCAATTTCCAGCTCAATGAATACTCGTTGCAACGAACGTGAACGAGGTTGCGTAGCAATGATTGTGTGCGAGGGATATTCAGATGTGAACTTCAAAATGCCCTCCCGTAGAGAGGGCGCTTCCATTCGATGAACAGTGAAGCCTTCATCAGTTAATTCAGCAGCAAAGTGCTCAAGAGCTGAGAGCACTAGGAAGAGCCGCTCAGCATGCCAAGTGCGTGATGCCATCATTGATTGGCTTTCAATCAAGAGAATCTCATGGGTACGAGGATCTGCATCCTTCATAGCGCCGTGAGTGCGGCTGAGTTGGTCGTAGGGGATGACAACGGTGATCATCCGCGTTTGCATTTCTCTGAGCAATACTTCACTTGTTCCCAATCCCTGGCCCACTTTTTGCGCCATTCAAACGGGCGACCACACCGTTCGCAGATTTTTGGGTCAAACCCATTCTTAACTTTGGGTACGGGCACGAGATCATCTTTGCATTGGACGTTTCGCTGATCGCGGCCTAACCTTGACGTGGACGAGCTGGCTGGGTGATCGCGGCATGAAAGTGTCGAGGAAAGTCCGGACTCCTCAGAGCAAGGTGGTGGGTAACGCCCACCCGGGGTGACCCGCGGGACAGTGCCACAGAAAACAGACCGCCTCGAGTAATCGAGGTAAGGGTGAAACGGTGGTGTAAGAGACCACCAGCGCAGTAGGTGACTACAGCGGCTAGGTAAACCCCACCTGGAGCAAGGCCAAGAGGATCGCTTGCGATCTGTGCAAATGAGTTGCTCGCTCGGTATTTGCAGGTAGGCCGCACCAGTTCACTGGCAACAGTGATCGCAGATGGATGATCACCCTCGGTTTACCGAGACAGAATCCGGCTTATCGGTCAGCTCGTCCTTTACTTCATTGCTGCAGCTGCGACGGCAGCAGCAACAGCAGGCGTCACACCGTCATCAAACACACTAGGAATGATGTAGGCCGCATTGAGATTCTCATCGGTCACGACATCGGCAATTGCGTTTGCAGCAGCCACCAGCACCTCATCAGTGATGATGTGAGCACCGCTATCGAGCATTCCGCGGAAGATGCCCGGGAAGGCCAATACGTTGTTGATCTGGTTTGGATAGTCGCTACGGCCCGTTGCAACCACCGCAGCGTGCTTATGGGCTTCAACTGGATCAATTTCAGGTGTTGGGTTTGATAACGCGAAAATGATCGAATCCTTGGCCATATGTGAGATGTCTTCAGCAGTGAGCAAGTTTGGCTGCGAGACACCAACGAACACATCGGCACCAACGAGTGCTTCAGCCAATGTGCCTGACACGTTGCGTGGGTTCGTGCGCTTGGCAAGGTCTGCCTTGTCGGGGTCATCGAACGTGCGACCTTGATGCAATGCACCCTTTGAGTCGAACACAACTACGTCTTGGACGCCAGCCTTCATCAACAGGCCAGTGACAGCAGCTCCTGCAGCGCCCGCACCTGACATCACGATCTTTAGGCTGCTGAGATCCTTCTTCACCAAGCGCGCAGCATTCTTCAGAGCTGCAAGCACCACAACTGCCGTTCCATGCTGATCGTCATGCATCACAGGGATCGTCAAGGTCTCGCGAAGGCGACGCTCAACTTCAAAGCAACGTGGAGCTGAGATGTCTTCGAGGTTAATGCCGCCAAAGCCAGGAGCGATGAGTTGCACGGTGCGCACGATTTCATCAACGTCGTTGGTATCCAGCGCGATTGGCCAGGCATCGATGTCAGCAAAGCGCTTGAAGAGTGCTGCCTTGCCTTCCATCACTGGCATTGATGCTTCGGGTCCAAGATTGCCAAGACCGAGCACAGCTGAGCCGTCAGTGACAACAGCAACAGTGTTGCGTTTGATGGTGAGTTCACGGGCGCGTGAAGGGTCTTCAGCAATTGCTAAGCACACGCGTGCAACTCCTGGGGTGTACGCACGAGCAAGCTCCACGCGATTATCCATCGCGCAGGTGGCCTGGATTTCCAGCTTTCCACCCAGATGAATCAACATCACGGTGTCCATCACATGCTCGACCTCAGTTTCAGGGAGCGCGTTCAGGGCATCTTCAAGTCGGCGATCAATGTCTTCGCCACCGATCAGGCAGGTCAGTTCCAGGACTACATCTTCATGGCAGGAATGCACCACGTCCATGCCAGTGACGATGCCACCGAGGTCAGTGACGACCTTGGTGAGCTCACCTGACGCATGATGTTCTGGGGTGGTGCGAACAGTTGCAGTAAACGATGTTCCGAAGTTAGTCACCGCGGAAGTTTAGGGTTCAACTACCAGCGATTTCAGGTGATTGCTCACTTTTGCGCATGCGTTTCCTAATGCGGCAAATTCTTCAGGCGTAAGTACATCAACTAAGTGACGTCGAACACTTTCGACATGAGCCGGAGCAGCGCTTACGAGAAGGTCCCAGCCTTTGTCAGTGAGGACTGCAAAGGAGCCTCGGCGATCGTCTGCGCACAATTCTCGAGTCACAAGCCCAGCCTTGGCCATGCGATCGACTTGGTGAGAAAGGCGGCTACGTGAAGAAAGAGTGCGCTCGGCAAGTTCGCTCATGCGAACCCGCCGGTCACTTGCCTCAGATAAATGAACCAGGATTTCGTAATCGGCATTTGTGAGGTCTGAATCACTTTGCAGGTCTCGTCCAAGTTGCTCAGGAAGCAAGGTGGTTGCACTCAGCCATGCACGCCAAACGGCCTGCTGCTCTTGGTCCAACCAGTTCGTCACGAGCCCAGCATACGCATAAGTAGTTGAAATCGAAACTTATTCGTGGAGGTCCCAAATGCGGATACCGCCAAGCAAACCATTGGCATTGGAAACCAAAGTTGCGTTCTCGCCAATATCGCTCTGATCAAGCAATCGCGCATTTCCGCCACCGACATACAGGTGATCCCAATTCACGATCGCATCAAATTGCGCCAACCCTTTATGGACGCGTTCTTTCCATGCATCTTCGCCGATTTTCTTCAGCTCGCCATCACCAAGGGCAATGTCGTGGGTCATCTCTGAGTTGTACGGACCATGCGAGAGCTCTAGGTGCGTCACAAGTTGACCATTCAAAAATAGGGCTGTCCCAACTCCGGTGCCAAAGGTCACGACAAACTCAAGGCCCTTGCCTTCGACGACTGCGCACCCTTGCACATCAGCATCGTTTTCGACCTTGGTTGGCAATTCGAAAGTTTCAGTGAGTGCTTTTAGGATTTCAAAGCCCACCCACGCATCGATGAGGTCGGGGTCGCGTTCACCGTTGAGCACGCTGCGCGAAAGTGATCCCGGAATGCTCGCGACAACCCCATTGCGAATCAAGCTTGGAAAACCAACAGTGACGCGATGCGCTGACGGAAGTTTCGAAACGAGATCTTTGAGCGTGCTCAAGAAAACTTCTGGAAAGCATGGATAAGGAGTCTCAATGCGAACCTGCTCAGTCAGCATCTCGCCTTGGGGATTCAAGATCGCAGCTTTGAACGAGGTGCCACCAATATCAATGGCGAGGGTTTTCACATCCGCGGGCCAGATACTCATACGGTGAGCACCTCAACTCCATCGTTCGTAACCAACACCGTGTGTTCAAACTGCGCGGTGTATTTGCGGTCTGCGGTCACAACAGTCCAGCCGTCATTCCACATTTGATAGTCATAAGTTCCAAGAGCAATCATTGGTTCGATGGTGAATGTCATGCCTGGTTCCATGATTGTGGTCATGTTCGGGTCGTCGTAATGGGGGATAACCAATCCTGAATGGAACGCGGTGCCTATGCCGTGACCTGTGAAATCACGAATCACTCCGTAATCAAACCGTTTCGCATAACTTTCGATTACGCGTCCAATCACACTGATCGGACGGCCTGGAGCCACGGCCTTAATTCCTCGGTTTAATGCTTCGCGGGTTCGCTCAATCAACAATGCGACGGGTTCGATGACCTCACCAGCGGGATATGTAGCGTTGCAATCGCCATGGACTCCCTCGATGAACACCGTGACGTCAATATTGACGATGTCACCTTCATTGAGCACGGATGTATCTGGAATGCCGTGACAAATCACTTCATTGACCGACGTGCAAATTGATTTAGGGAAGCCCCGGTAGTCCAGGGGAGAGGGATAAGCGCCGTGATCGCAAATGAATTCATGGGCAATCACGTCGAGTTGTTCAGTGGTGATACCTGGGCGAACATGCCTCCCAACTTCTTCAAGAGTCAATGCGGCTAACTTGCCTGCTCGGCGCATCGACTCAATGGTCTGGGCATCTTTGACTTCTGACCCGGTGAAAGGGGCAGGGCCTGGCTTGCCGACATACTCCGGGCGAGCAATGGATGCGGGCACGCTGCGCATGGGGCTCACTCGGCCTGGCACGACAGGTGAGGGTTGGGTAGCACTGGACATGGAGATCAGTCTAGGTTCTTGTCCGTAAACGAAGGGAAAAGTCATGAGTTGGTACTACTGCCTTGAGCATCAGAAGGTAGAGCCACAGGTTGGTTGCCCCAATGCGGAACGCTTGGGTCCTTACGCCACTGAAGCCGATGCTGCCGCTGCGCTAAAGACTGCACACGAACGCAGTGAAGCCTTTGACGGGGATGACGACGACTAACCAGTCGCTTCGCTGATCTAGGAAAACAACAAGGCCCGCACCTTTCGGTGCGGGCCTTGTTTGCGCAAACAGGTGTGACTACTTCGCGCGACGAACTACCTTCTTGGCAGTGCGCTTTGCAGCAGTCTTGCGAGGTGCAGCCTTGCGAACTGCCTTCTTGGCGGTGCGCTTTGCAGCAGTCTTGCGAACTGCCTTCTTGGCGGTGCGCTTTGCAGCAGTCTTGCGAACTGCCTTCTTAGCGGTTGCCTTCTTGGCGGTGCGCTTTGCAGCGGTCTTGCGAACTGCCTTCTTGGCGGTGCGCTTTGCAGCAGTCTTGCGAACTGCCTTCTTAGCGGTTGCCTTCTTGACGGTGCGCTTTGCAGCGGTCTTGCGAACTGCCTTCTTGGCGGTGCGCTTTGCAGCAGTCTTGCGAACTGCCTTCTTAGCGGTTGCCTTCTTGACGGTGCGCTTTGCAGCAGTCTTGCGAACTGCCTTCTTTGCAACGCGCTTTGCTGCAGCTTTACGGGCCGGAGCCTTCTTTGCTGCCTTCTTTGCGACTGCCACTGTTCCTCCAAAATAGTCGGACTTTGCATCCCTAGCAGAGTCCTTCAACTAAAACTTTGGCAGAGCATTGCACATTTCGCTAGCACATACACAATCAGAATGTCATTCGTGTCGCGAATGATTTTTTTCATCTGGCATGATTTAGCACTATGACAACTGATTCTGCAGCCCCTCAACGCGATGCTCGCGTACTTCCAGACGTTTCACAACTATCAATTGGTGTGCTTGGTGGCACTGGCGAACAAGGCCGCGGATTAGCGCGCAGACTTGCAATGTCAGGTTCGAAAGTAGTCATCGGATCGCGTGACGCATCACGTGCGCAATCAATTGCAGATGAGATCGGTTTCGGTATTCAAGGTGCAACAAACGAAGATTGTGCGTCAAATACTGATGTTGTCATCGTTGCAGTGCCTTGGGATGGTCATTCAACGCTTTTAGAGGGCCTTAAAGCGCATTTGGTAGGAAAAATCGTCATCGACTGCGTAAATCCGCTTGGTTTCGATAAGCAAGGCGCATACGGCTTGCCTGTTGCGGAAGGTTCAGCAGCACAACAAGCTGCAGCAATTCTTACCGAGAGCCATGTTGTTGGCGCGTTCCATCACATCTCAGCAGTGTTACTTCTCGACGAAACTGTTGAAACAATTGAGACCGATGTTCTCGTTGTTGGCGATGATCGCGACTCCACAGATGTCGTTCAGGCAATCGCATCACGCATTCCAGGAATTCGTGGAGTCTTCGCAGGTCGGCTTCGCAATTGTGGACAAATCGAAACGTTTACCGCGAATTTAATTTCTATTAATCGCCGCTACAAAGCTCACTCAGGCATCCGAGTTACGGACATTTAGTCGATTTATTTGTAGGTGTGCTCGTCAGCGGGGTAATGCCCGCTGACGACATCCTCGCCCCATGCGCGTACGGCATCACTCATAATGGCGCGCAAATCTGCATAACGACGAACAAACTTCGGTGCAGGATCGGCAGTAACGCCGAGTAAGTCTTGCCACACGATGACCTGAGCATCTGTGCCAGGACCGGCACCGATCCCAATCGTGGGAATCGCCAACATCTCACTTACTTTGGCCGCCAGTGCACTTGGCACAACTTCCAGCACCACACCGCAGGCTCCTGCGGATTCCATTGCTTTGGCATCGCGAATGAGTAACTCGCCTTGCTCACCGCGACCCTGGACGCGATAGCCACCGAATAAATTCACAGACTGTGGTGTCAAGCCCAAGTGGCCAATCACAGGAATGCCGGAGTTTGCGAGTAATTCAATCTGGGGGAGTACTGCAGCGCCACCTTCAAGTTTCACCGCGTGAGCACCGCCTTCTTTCATGAAGCGTGCAGCGGTTTCAAGGGCCTGAGCGGGCGAAGCTTGATACGAGCCGAAAGGTAGATCTGCAATAACGAGCGCTTGTTGAGTGCCACGTACGACTGCTTGCACGAGAGGAATGAGCTCATCAACAGTGACTGGAAGCGTTGTGCTGTGACCGAAGATCACTGAAGCGGCTGAATCACCAACCAAGAGTGACGGGATACCGGCAGATTCAAAAATGCTTGCCGTGAGTGCGTCGTAAGCGGTGATCATTGACCAGCGCTCATTGCGATCCGTTGCCAGCTGCAGATCGCGCATGGTGAAGCGTCGATTAGCGACGCAGCCATACAGGGTCGACGACGAAGCGTCCATTACTTTCTCCCATCTCGAGGCTGCGGTCGCAGTCCCCGGACATATAAATCATGGCACACCCGAGGCCAGCTATGCATCTCGTACTGTCGGGGCACACCGCAATTGAGAGGCCGCCATGGATAACAGCTGGATGACATCAGGAGCAGGGCACCCTCGTCGGTGGGCAATTTTGGCTGTTTTAGTGGTGAGTTTGCTTGTCGTCGTTCTGGATAACACGGTGCTCAATATTGCGTTGCCGACAATCCAAAAAGACCTCAATGCATCTCAAGGTGAGTTGGTGTGGGCCATTGACTCCTACACCCTTTCCTTTGCGGCGCTTCTGTTCACCATGGGTGTGCTCGGTGACCGATATGGCCGCAAGAAAATTCTGAGCTTTGGTTTGTTCACATTTGGTGTGGCATCTGCGATCTGTGCGTTCTCATCGAGTGGTGGCATGTTGATCGGTTGGCGCGCGGTGATGGGCGTAGGTGGTGCGGCAGTGCTACCTGTGACTCTTGCGATCATCACTGTGGTGTTCCCTCCGCATGAGCGAGGTAAGGCGATTGGGCTTTGGGCGGGTGCGGTGGGTGGCGCAATTGCGCTTGGACCCGTACTTGGCGGCGTGTTGCTACAAAACCCTCAGTGGTCAAACTGGCTCACGGGAAATGACTGGGGTTCAGTCTTTTTGATTAACGTGCCAATTGTTGCCGTTGGGTTGTACTTCATTTGGAAAATCGTTCCAGAAACGAAGAATCCGAATGCGGGAAAGTTGGATTTCCGAGGGTTGATCATTTCGGCAACAGGTTTGTTCTTATTGGTGTACGGAATCATTCATGCTTCCGAAACAAAGGCATGGCTCGTTGCTCCGGTGCTTGTGCCGATTTTTGCAGGCGCAATCATCATCACTATTTTCATCATTCTTGAGGCAAAGAGTGATCACGCAAGTTTTGATGTCACGCTGTTTAAGAATCGAGGTTATGCAGTCAGTCTTACTGCTGTATCGCTGGCCTTCTTTGCGCTCTCAGGTATTACTTTCACTCTTCCGTTCTACTTCCAGATAATTCGTGGCTTTGGAACCTTTGCTGCGGGAATGTGCTTCGTGCCATTTGCGGCTGGACAATTGCTTGCAGCACCGCGGAGCGGCGGCATGGTCATGAAGTTTGGTTATCGCAAGGTAATGACTACAGGTTTGTCTGTCGTATCTCTTGCGTTGCTGGGCTTGTTGTTTATCAATGAGACAACTCCTATTTGGATGACCTTGGTCATCTTCTTCTTCTTTGGATTCGGTATGGGTAACGTCATCGCGCCTGCATCTACGCTGATGCAAAACGTTCTGCCCCTTGCGCGAGTGGGCGCGGGCTCAGCTGTGCAGAACACTGTTCGTCAGCTTGGTGGAGCACTCGGCGTCGCCATTATTGGAACGTTGCTCGCCACTCGCTACGCATCAAATCTTTCCGAAGTCTTTGCCAAGTCCCCTGTTCCTGTTCCCGCTGCAGCGCAGGAAGCAGCATCACAATCATTAGTCGCAACTGTTGGTGTGATCGATCGCCTTCCGGCGGATGCGGCACCGCTGCTGCAAGATTTCAGAGATGGCGCATTCAATGCATTTGTGAATGCCTCGCACTTCACAACATTGATTTCACTGGTGATTGTTGTTGCTGCTGCGTTGATCGTTGGTATTGGTTTGCCAATGATCACGCCACCGTCACAGCATGGAGCACCAACAGGACCACCGCTTGATGCAACCGATGCATTGGTGAAGGAAGAAGGCGCGGCTTATGCAGCGGAATCTGCTACAGAGTTTGAGCGGCCAGAAGGTCAAGCTAAGAGTTAGTTATTGCCCTCGCGCCAAGCATTAGTAATGGGTAGACGGCGGTCACGGCCGAAGGCACGAAGGGAAATTTTGGTGCCAGGGGCTGATTGACGGCGTTTATATTCAGCTCCATCCGTGAGTCGCAAAATGCGTTCAACCATTGCTGGATCAAAACCATTGGCGATGAGTTGCTCTGCTCCATGGTCAGAGGCCACATAGCCCTCAAGGAGTGCATCAAGCACGGGGTAGTCAGGTAGTGAATCAGCATCGAGCTGGTCTGGTCGAAGTTCTGCACTTGGCGGCTTTTCAATGCTGTTCGGCGGAATGGGTGCGATCTTGTCTTGCCTTGTTGCATGCTCATTGCGCCAACGCGCAAGATCCCAAACCAGCATCTTGGGTACATCTTTAATCGGGTTGAAGCCGCCAACGCTGTCGCCATACAAGGTGGAGTAGCCGACGGAGAGCTCGCTCTTGTTGCCCGTGGTGAGCACAAGATGGCCTTCTTGATTTGAAATAGCCATCAAGGTGGTTCCGCGCACGCGTGCCTGCAAATTCTCTTCGGCAAGGCCAGTTAATTCCATAGAGTTCATGAAGGCATCAACCATGGGAGAAATTGGCACCGTACGGTAATGCAGGCCAGTGCGTTCCGCCAGATCTGCAGCGTCACCTTTGGAATGTTCAGATGAGTAAATGCTTGGCATTGATACGCCAAAAACACGGTTCGGGCCAAGGGCATCACAGGCGATTGCGGCCACCAATGCTGAGTCGATGCCACCACTGAGACCAAGAATCACACTTATGAACTTGTTCTTATTGACGTAGTCAGCAAGGCCTAGTACTAAAGCGCTGTATACCTCTTCGAGTTCAGGCAGGCGATCGTGAATTTCATTGATCGCAGGCATATCACGGCTGATGAATGTGTGTGGAATCTGCGTAAATTCTTCAGGAACTTCACTCGTAGGCAGGTCGACATCAACAATGAGAAGTTCTTCTGAGAATTGCCCACCTCGCACAAGAAGTTCGCCCTTGGCATCTACCACCATCGAATCGCCGTCAAACACCAATTCATCTTGGGCGCCAACGAGGTTGACGTATGCAAGTGCGCAACCTGCTTCTTTTGCGCGGTCACGGCACAGCAATCGCCGAACATCAGTCTTATTGCGTTCATATGGAGATGCATTGACGACCAAAAGCAGTGAGCTCTTTGCGTCGCGTGCCCAGGAAACAGGGCCACCGGTTTGCCAAATATCTTCACAAATTGCCAGCGTGATGGTGACACCATCAATGCGCAAATGTGTTGGCGAATTGCCTTGGGCGAAGTATCTCGCCTCGTCGAAGACACCGTAATTTGGTAAATGATGTTTGATGTACCGCGCGATGATGCGCCCTTGATAGAGAACCGCTACAGCATTCACGGGTGAAGTGACCTGATGCGGGGATGATCCGGTTTCAATGCAATCTAGGTAACCCACCACGGTGATGAGCTCGCCCAGGCCCTTGTGTAAGAGGTCACCTGCCAAGCGATCGACCGTGGAGATAGATGCATCTTGAAACGAGGGGCGCAGAGCCAGGTCTTCAACCGGGTATCCCGTGAGGAACATTTCCGGGAAAACAATGAGATCGGCACCGGCAAGGCTGGCCTGTTGCGCTAGGTCCATGATCAAGGTGGCATTGCCTGCGAGGTCTCCGACCGTGGCATTGGCCTGGGCCAGGGCTAGGCGCATCATGGGCATTGGGTGAGAGTACCGAGTCGTGACATTGGGTAGGCACGACATATGGCTGTAACACTTTCGCGGCACAATAGGTTCCATATAGTCGGGCGTGGCCTAGGGGGGCCATGAGGAAAGTGAGTCGTTATGGATAGGCAAGCCGAGTTTGTGCTGCGCACGATCGAGGAGCGCGACATCCGTTTCGTTCGACTGTGGTTCACCGATGTTCTTGGCACCTTGAAGTCTGTGGCAATTGCGCCCGCTGAGATGGAAGGCGCATTTGACGAAGGCATCGGCTTTGATGGCTCGGCAATCGACGGCTTCACCCGTGTGTATGAATCGGACATGATTGCCAAGCCAGATCCAAGCACGTTCACGCTTTTACCTTGGCGCAGCGAAGGTCCAGGTGCCGCGCGTTTGTTCTGTGACATTTTGAATCCAGATGGCACTCCGTCACTTGCTGATCCACGCAACGTGTTGAAGCGCACACTCACCAAGGCAGCCGAACGTGGCTACACGTTCTACACGCACCCCGAGGTTGAGTTTTACCTTCTTGAGAATCGTCACCGCGCTGGTGAATTGCCCGTGCCAGCAGATCTCTACGGCTACTTCGACAACACCCCACATGGGCAATCTGCAGATTTCCGCCGTGAAGCAATTTTGATGCTGGAAGCCATGGGCATCTCCGTTGAATTCTCGCATCACGAAGGTGGGCCAGGGCAGCAGGAAATCGATCTGCGCTACGCAGACGCATTGACCACAGCAGACAACTTGATGACCTTCCGATTGGTGTGTCAGGAAGTTGCTCTTGAACAAGGGTTATACGCCTCGTTTATGCCAAAGCCATTCCGTGAACATCCAGGTTCTGGCATGCATACACACATGTCACTGTTCCAAGGTGACACCAATGCGTTCTATGAAGAAGGCGCTCCACTGCAACTGTCAGCAGTTGGTCGCTCCTTTATTGCAGGCCTGTTGATGCATGCACCAGAAATCACTGCGGTCACTAACCAATGGGTGAACTCTTATAAGCGCCTCGTTGGTGGTTCAGAAGCTCCAGCTTGGGTGTGCTGGGGCCATAACAACAGCTCCGCACTTGTTCGTGTTCCTATGGCTAAACCAAGTAAGGGAAACAGCACGCGCATTGAACTGCGTTCGCCAGATAGCGCGACGAATCCTTATCTCGCGTTTGCGTTGATCCTCGCTGCAGGATTGAAGGGCATTGAGGACGGCTACGAACTGCCTGCTGGGGCTGAAGAAGATGTGTGGGCCTTGACTGAAGCTGAGCGCGTTGCCATGGGCATGAAGCCATTGCCCACGAGTCTTCGCCAGGCACTTGACGTTATGGAAAATTCAGCGTTGGTGAAGGAGACTCTCGGTGAGCATGTCTTCGATTTCTTCTTGCGTAATAAGCAAGCAGAGTGGGAGGACTACCGTTCGCAGGTCAGCCAATGGGAACTTGATCGCTACCTCCCTCGTCTTTAACCAGAAACGCAGCGACTAGTTCACTTTGCGCCCAACGGGGTACGCAGCCAGGAATTGAAAGCTATCGCGCTTGTAGGGGCGCAAGAAGCGATCGCAGGGGCCACCGATGTCTGGATCTAATCGATGGCAGATGGGGTCGCCCGCGCGATTGTGCGAGAAGTAAAACCCAGCCGACCAGTATTGATTCATATCGAGCACCATTGCGCGTTGGACCCCGCTAGCCACCAAGGTTTCAGCAAGGCTTTGTGCTGACAAGGCCTGCCCAATGACGTAGACCAAACTGCCATCGCTGCGCTGACCTAATCCAGCGCGCCAAGCAAGATTCTCTTTATCGGTAGTTGCGCCCCATGCTGCTGTGTAGTTGGGGTTATTTACCTGAGATTGCCCGTGGTCAACAATGAGATCAAGATTTTGGCGCACCATAAGCACGTCAGGTGTGAGTTCTAAGTCGCGCCCCCAGCGCGCAATACGAATGTGTCCATCGCGGTAGACCACGGCGCTTGCTCGCTTCTTTTCTAGCGGCTGCACGGTGACGCCGTCGTAGTAGTAACCACCACGCGCATCTTCAAGCCTGAAAGCACCATTGATATTGGCCATCAAGATTGACTGGTACTGCTCCGGCAGCGCTCCATTCGACGGGTTTGGTCCGCCCTTGGGTTCTTCATAGCCAGGAATAAACATTGTTGTCGTCAATGCTGTATCGATCCACATTGCTGTTGCGTAGTACGAGGTGTGCACATTGTCTGTGCGCACGCGAGTGACGTACACCGCTGGAAAACCTGCGACCTTATTGCCAACGGGTTGCCAGACACCTTCAAGAGGTTCAAGAACTGATGCAGGAGAAATTAATGTGTCAGGAGGATTCAAGTGGGGGACTGCGCCATCAGCGGGAACTGGTTGTGTGGTGACATCCGGGAGTGGAGCAAAAGTGAATGTGGGTGTTGGTTCGACGGCTGCACTGATAGTGGGCGATGGAGTTGGAAGTGAAACCGTTGGAGCAGGTATTGGTTCACTCGCGACAGAAGAGTCGCCATTTTCAAATTGAGCGGAAATTGTTGGCTTGCCACCAACGTCTGGCTTATTGATGTATTGGTAGTAAAAATCTTCAAGTTTCGCCACAACGGGGCCAAGCCCATGGTCGCGCATCCATGTGGCAGTGACCACCTGGAGAGGTTCGCCAGGATTGTCTTTAGAAGATTGATAGACGGACCAACCCACAAACGCCAGTGCGACAAAAAGCATCACAGCGATGAGCTGGATAAGTCGTTTCGCGATTTTCATCTGTGTGTTCCCCGGGGTTGGTGCTGCCAATCATGACTTGCGCACGTCCGCTTGTGTTGGATCTGGCCCACTTCAGGGCAACGTGGCTTGGCCAAGTAGGTTTCGCTTCGTGAGCGTTGAGTTGCCAGGTCATGTTGCAGGTTTAGGGCGCCGGTTAGGTGCGATCGTCATCGATTGGGTTGCTAGCGCACTCGTTGCAGCGGTTATTTTCCCCGGTTTCAAATTGGGTGAACCAAGCGCAGACTTCCCCCCGTTGATTGTGTTCTTTATTGAAGTCACTCTCTTTACGTGGTTCTTCGCTTCGAGCTTTGGGCAAAAAATTCTCGGGATTGACGTTGTTGATATTTCTGGGCGTCGCTTGAGTTTGTGGCGCATTGCGTTGCGCACAGTGCTCATCTGTTTGGTGCTACCCGCTGTGATTTACGACAGCCAAGGTCGAGGCCTACACGACCGAGCAGTTGGCAGCGTTGCGATCTTGCGTACTAAAAGGAGTTAAGCCCCGCGCTTACGGCGTACTGAACGAGCACTCGTTGGCATTGGTCCCTTAGGGATTGGCATGCCGCCACCCACTGCGCTGACTGCGTCAAGACGTCGACGCATATCCGTAATTTCTCCACCGCGAAGGTTGCGTGGCAACTTATTCAACGCACGCTGCAACTTCGCCAAGGTGATTTGACCTGGCTCATCACCGATTTGAATTTCATAAATTGGAACGTCAGGGACCCAGCGAGCCGTCTTCTTTCGTTCCGCGGCGAGCATCGGAACAACGCGACTACTTGGGCCTTCGGATATCAAGATCACGCCAGGCTTACCAACCACACGGCTAATGAGATCTTGGTTCTTGTTGACCGCAATACCTGGCGTGGTCTGCCAACCACCGCGCATCTGCTGAGCCACAGCTGCAGCAGCACCTGGCTGTCCTTCAATTTGTGAGTATGCAGCTGACATTGCGCGACGGCTAAACCAGAACACTGCAGCAATCAAGCCGGCAGGAATTGCCAGAATGATTCCACTGAGCGCATTGAGGAAGTACGCGACGGGAGCACCAACAACTACGGCACCAGCAATAAAGAAACCTAAGACCTCGAGTGCAAGAAGTTTATGAACCTTTTGGGTCATGCCCCAGTTCTGAGCAATCGTTGCAAACGACTGGCGTACGCGCTTAAACATGAATGTCCTCTATTGCGATGTGGCTAGGCGATGGTGAAGATGCCGGACGGGTTGACCTTCAAAATAAAGACAGGCACGTTGGTTCGATTGCCTGTTTTGCGATCGATTGTGATGAGGCCAGTTTGACCCTTGTAGTTCTTGGTCTTTTTCAACTGGTTCAACACCGGCTGGTAATTAGTGTTGCCCACACTCTTCAAAGCATCCGCGAGGAGCTTGGTTGAGTCGTAAGTGAATACACCCCATACGCCGGGGGCTGTGTTGAAAGCCTTGGTGAAGCTCTTGGTGAAGGCAACTGCAGTAGGCAACTGTGCAGCAGCAGGAACGCCACTGAACTTGCAGCGTGCAGCATTCGCTGTACCAGCTTCAGTGACGAAAGCTGGGTCAACATTGGCTAAGCCCATGAAGCACTGAGCCGTTGAATTGCTTGTGGCAAGAGCCTTAGCAATCTTTGAACCTTCGGGATAGTAGGTGCTCACGTAGACCAAGTCAGGTGACGAGGAAAGCGCTGCCTTCACCTGTGAGGAGTAGTCAGCGGCCCCTTCGGTGATTGTTGTAGACGTGACAGTGATGCCTGCAGCAGTGAGTGCGGTTCGTGTGCGGTCCGCCATACCTTGGGTGTAGTCAGAAGGATCCACGAGCATCGCGACCTTCTTCACTTTCTGGCCCGTGATGTATTTGACCTCGACCGGAGAGATCTGGCTGTTCTTTGGTTGCACAGTGACACCCATGCCTGTGGTCTCGTCAGTTGATGTCATTTGGACTGGGGTGATGCCAGCCTTGATGTACAGGGGCAAGTTCACCAAACCAACAGATGAGTTGTATGGGCCGACAACAGCGACCGCGCCAGCTTTCTGTGCAGCCGTAACCATGTCAGCGGCCATCTTCGGGTCAGCCATATCGTCGAGCTTGACCAGGCTGAGTTTGCGTCCCTTGATGCCTCCGCGTGCATTGACTTCGTCAACTGCAAGTTGCACACCACGTGCCATGTCGATGCCGTTTGATGCCTGAGCTCCTGTGAGCGGTGCTTCCACGGCAATCACGATTGGAGAGGTTGACTTGGCAGCCTGTGCCGGGACAACAGCGGTTGCCGCAAGGGTGCCCAGAGCCAAGGTGCCAATAGCGGTGATGCGAAGGGGGCGGAGGGTCATGGCGCCAAGCGTATTGCCTCAGACGCTCAGATAATCATGGGGTTAGCGGGCTGCGATGGCCTGTTCATAGAGGCGCCCAGCACGGTAGCTCGAGCGCACCAATGGCCCGCTGAGCACGCCAGCAAAGCCAATTTCGGTGGCCTTGGCCTCAAGAGCAACGAATTCATCGGGATGCACCCAGCGCTCCACTGGATGGTGACGATTTGTGGGGCGCAAATACTGGGTGATGGTGACCAGCTCGCAGCCAGCGTCATACAAATCTTGCAGGGCCTGCTCAACCTCGCTAATTTCCTCACCCAGACCCAAAATCAGGTTGCTCTTGGTGACCATGTTCGCGGCGCGTGCCAGGGCGATGACATCGAGTGAACGGGCGTAATCAAAGGCAGGGCGAATACGCTTGAAAATACGTGGCACTGTTTCGAGGTTGTGAGCCAGCACCTGCGGCTTGGCTTCGAATACTTCATTGAGCAAATGCGCTTTACCGCTGAAATCTGGGATAAGCACTTCAACGCCGGTGTTTGGATTGAGTGAGTTGATCTGACGAATGGTTTCTGCCCACAACCATGCGCCTTCATCTTCAAGGTCATCGCGGGTTACGCCGGTGACGGTTGCGTACCGCAATTGCATGGTGCGCACAGATTCAGCTACTCGACGCGGCTCATCGCGATCCAGGGGAGCGGGTTTGCCGGTGTCAATCTGGCAGAAGTCGCAACGACGCGTGCACTGCTCGCCACCAATCAGGAAGGTTGCTTCGCGGTCTTCCCAGCATTCATAAATATTTGGGCAGCCAGCTTCTTGGCACACAGTGTGAAGTCCTTCAGACTTCACCAGCTCGCGAATTTCCAGATATTCGGGGCCGGTGCGCAATTTGGTGCGAATCCAACTTGGTTTGCGCTCAATTGGAGTTTCGGCATTGCGTGCTTCGATGCGAAGCATCCGCTTACCTTCTGGGTTCACTCCGCCGTACACGGAATCAGTGCTCATGCTTCCAACTCTGGCTGCACCATCGTGAGATGCGCTTCAAGAAACGGAAGAACTTCGAGCACATTGATATCGCGCCCCAGCTCTTGTGAAAGTGAGGTGACCTCTGCATCTTTGATTCCACAAGGAACGATGCGATCGAACCAAGTCATATCGCAATCGCAGTTAAGAGCGAAGCCATGCATGGTGACGCCTTCAGCGACGCGAACCCCAATAGCTGCGATCTTGCGATCAGGGCCTCGTTCATCGGCTGCAACCCAGACTCCGCTGCGGCCTTTGATTTGTGACGTGGTGACACCAAGATCTGCACAAACAGCGATCAGCATTTGTTCAATGCGGCGCACATGCGCAATGACATCGAGTCGACCAACGAGCTTGATGATGGGGTAGCCAACGATTTGGCCGGGGCCGTGCCAGGTGATCTTTCCGCCGCGATCAACGTCAACTACTGGTGTTCCATCAAATGGACGCTCAAAGGGTTCAGTGCGGCGCCCCGCGGTATAAACGGATTGATGCTCGAGAAGCAGCACTGTGTCGCAGCGCTCGCCTGCCACGACACCTGCGTGGATTGCGCGCTGGAGTTCCCAGGTTGGTACGTAGTCAACGGCCTCATCGCCAAAGCCCAAGCGCTGCACGTCGAGCTGGGCTGTTTTCACAGGACTCATCGTAATTCCAAGAGTTCAAGAGCTCGTTGCGCGGCCCGACGCCCACTCACCATTGCGCCTTGGATAGAGCCGGTGTCTCGATGATCGCCGGCAACCAGCACGTGCCCTATTTCAATGGGCTGGCGAATCTCGAATGGCGGCACCATTGCCGGAAGTGCATAGGGGATTGGATACACGCCAACCTGTTCCCATGCGCGAGTTGAGGCGCCATAGATCCGGGCAAGATGTTTTCTCACAGCAGTTTCGGCTTCGGTACTTGAATCTGTACCCAAGGTTGAACTCGAGATGAGTGTCTGTCCCGGTTTTGCATAGGACGGCACTGCATGGGTCAACACCACAGTGTTGATGACCGGGCCAGAGTTACTTCCATCCACGAGCAGAAGTGATTCTCCAAAGGCCAATGCTTGTGGAGCGGTATCGGCGAGGTGATACCAGGTAGTAACGCTTCGACCTTCTGGTGCAGCGATTCCTGGGATCAGTGTGCTGGCGATTGTCGGATCGGTCGCAACAATCACGAGCTTTGCGTTTACTCGACCATCGTCAACTGTGGTGACTGACTTGTTGTTGATCTTTGCGACTGCAGTATTGAAATGCACGGTGTTGGAAGGAAGAGCGTGATGCAGTTGTTCTGGAATGGCTTGCATTCCCGCTGCGGGAAGTGAGGGAGTTCCGCGTACAAATGATCGCAACACCAGATCTAGGAAGTGTCGCGAAGTGTTGAGTTCAGATTCAAGGAAGACGCCCGTGAGAAACGGTTGAATCACTTTGTTGAGGAGATCGCCATGAATGCCTGCCGCGATGAGTGCCTCACGAGCAGACATGTCGGGTCGCGCTTCAAGTTCTGCGATAGAACTCCGTGACGCCCGTAGTGCGTAGTTCGCAAATTTCGCTTTGGACAATGGCGATCCGGTGGATAGGCCTAACCCACCCAGGCTCAACCGAAAGTTCTTGCGTGGGTCACCAAGTCGAGCGAGCTTTCCTTGACCAAGGCGCACACCAACACCTGGAGTGAGGGCGTGAAGATTGAGCGCTTGGTGATCGAGAACTCTTGCGGCTTCTGGATACGCAGGGTTGTAGACCTGAAACCCGTGATCCATGGTGATTCCGTCAATGTGATCGGTACGAACGCGCCCACCTACGTGATCACTGGCTTCAAGAACCGTGACGTGAACGCCATGTATTGATAGTTCGCGTGCTGCGGCAAGACCTGCAAGGCCAGCCCCGATCACAACGACATCGGCACTCACAATGACTGCCAGGCCGTTCGAATTGCATCGTCGATTGTTGGGTCCTGCCAAGTAAATCCGGCGACCGTCAATACATCTGGAAGCACGCGACTACTGCCGAGTACTTCAGTTGAGAATTCACCAAGTGCAATCTTGAGTGCAGCTGCGGGCGCTGGGAACAGTGTTGGTCGGCCCATGACTTTGCCCATTGCCTTGGTGACTTCCGCATTGGTTTGTGGGGTTGGGCCCGTCAGATTCACGGCGCCTTGGATTGAATCATTGGTTAGGCAAAAAGTGAGTGCAGCAACCTCATCGCGCAATGAAATCCAAGACCAGTACTGCTTGCCATTACCAAGTTTTCCGCCAACACCCATCTTGAACAGTGGGAACATGCGTGCCCACGCGCCGCCATGTTTGGCAACTACTAATCCAGTTCGAGCGCGAACCACACGAATGCCTGCCTCTTGAGCTGGCAACGTTGCGGCTTCCCACGCTTGGACAACATCAGCAAGGAAGCCTTCGCCAGCTGGAGCGGTTTCATCAACTGCACGATCGGCGGTATCGCCATACCAACCAATGGCTGAGCCGGAAACCAACACTCGTGGCTTGGAATCAAGCTGCAGCATCGCCTTCACGATGGTGTTGGTGCCATTCACACGGCTATCAAGAATTTCGCGTTTGTATTCATCGCTCCAACGATGATCGCCAACGCCAGCACCAGCCAGGTGAACCACACCATCAACACCGTTCAAGGCATCGACGTCAACAGTTCCAGCGATCGGATCCCAACTGATTTCGTCACTTGCTGAAGCGGTGCGACGAACAAGCTTGACGACTTCGTGACCCTGTGAACGCAAGTGGTCAACAAGAGCCGTGCCAATGAGCCCGGATGCGCCGGTGATCGCGACTCTCATGATCGCGGCTACAAGCCGAGTTCAGATTCGAAGGAGCCCTCTTCGAGACGATTCTTGATCGCAACCAAGAAGCGAGCAGCATCTGCACCATCAACAAGTCGGTGATCATATGAAAGGGCCAGATACATCATCGAACGAATTGCGATGACATCTTGACCTGTTGAATCAGGAACAACTACTGGGCGCTTTTCGATCGCCCCGGTGCCAAGGATGGCAACCTGTGGCTGGTTGACGATCGGTGTATCGAACAACGAACCACGGCTACCTGTATTGGTGATGGTGAAAGTGCCACCGCTGAGTTCATCGGGTGCGACCCTGCTTTCGCGGGTGCGCTCTGCAATGTCACTGATGCCGCGTGACAGGCCCGCGAGGTTGAGATCGCCTGCATTGCGAATCACGGGAACCAGTAGGCCGCGATCTGTGTCAACTGCGATACCGAGATTCTCGGTGTCGTGATACGTGATGGTGCCGGCAGCCATATCGATGGATGCATTAACCATTGGGAACGACTTCAGTGATTCAAGTGCAGCCTTGGCGATGAAAGGCAAGAAGGTGAGCTTGACTCCTTCGCGTGATTCGAAGTTTCCCTTGACCTTATTGCGAAGATTTGCGATACGGGTGACATCAACTTCAACAACGCTAGTGAGCTGAGCTGACACCTGAAGTGACTCCACCATGCGCTCAGCAATGACCTTGCGCAAGCGGGAGATTGGTTCAGTGCGACCGCGCAGTGGTGACACGGCAGCAGGCGCTGATGGAGCTGCAGGAGCTGGAGTTACAGGTGCACTTGTTACAGGCGCGGCAACTGGAGCGGAAACAACCGGTGCTGCTGGCGCCGCAGGCGCTGCGGGAGCAGCGACAGTTCCTTCAGCAGCGGCCAAGACATCTTGCTTACGGATACGTCCGCCAACGCCAGTGCCGACGATGGTTGAAAGATCGACGCCCTTTTGAGTTGCGAGGCGACGCACCAGTGGTGTGACGTATGAGTCGTCATCGCCACTCTTTGGTGCTGAAAGAACAGGCGTGGGTGCAGGTGCACTCACCGGAGCAGGTGCAGCAGCGGCAGGAGCTGGCGTTGCTGCTGGGGCAGCAACTGGTGCTGCAACCGGAGCTGCTGGAGCTGGGGTCGCAGCCGGTGCAGCGGAACTTGCAGCAGAACCAATCACGCCGAGCACGCTGCCAACAGCAACAGTGGAGTCTTCAGGGACTGTGATCGAAAGTAAGACGCCAGCGGCAGGGGATGGCAGTTCGGTGTCGACCTTGTCAGTTGAGATTTCAACGAGGGCTTCGTCAGCTGCAACGGTGTCGCCAACTTGCTTGAGCCAGCGAGTAACGGTGCCCTCGGTGACGCTCTCGCCAAGCTGAGGCAAAACAACATCGAAGGTGGCGCCACTGGCTGCAGGTGCAGCGGCAGCAGGGGTTTCGACGACTGGCGCAGCAACGGGAGCAGCAACTGGTGCTGCAGCTACTGGCTCCGGCGCTGCAGGTGCTGCAGGTGTGGCTGATTCATTCGCTGCACCGATCACTGCGAGTTCAGCGCCAACCTGCACAACTGCGTCTTCGAGCGCACTAATCGACAGCAACACACCTGATGCAGGAGCGGGGATCTCGGTATCGACCTTGTCGGTAGAAATCTCGAGCAGTGGTTCGTCAGCAGTGATGGTGTCGCCCACTTGCTTTAACCAGCGGGTAACAGTTCCTTCGGTAACACTTTCACCGAGCTGTGGCATCGTTACTGAAACCGACATAGTGACTCGACTCCTCTTTCGCGATCCTTCGTAAGGATCTTGTGTGTGGTGATTAAGCGTGTGCGTGTAGCGGCTTGCCAGCAAGAGCGAGGTGTGCCTCGCCCATCGCTTCGTTTTGTGTTGGGTGAGCGTGAATCAGCACAGCAACATCTTCTGGATGTGCTTCCCAGTTCACGATCAGTTGCGCTTCACCGATTTGTTCACCCATGCGTGAACCCACCATGTGAATGCCGACCACAGGTCCGTCTTTAATTTGGACCAGCTTGATGAATCCAGCAGTGCCAAGAATCTGGCTCTTGCCATTTCCACCCAAGTTGTATTCGTAGGTTGCGATGTTGTCGCCATGTTCTGCTCGTGCTTGAGCCTCAGTGACACCAACGCTGGCAACTTCTGGTTCGCAGTAGGTGACCTTTGGAATATTGACGTCTGCGATCACGATGGGGCGAAGACCTGCGATTTCTTCCGCGACGAAAATGCCGTGCTGGAAACCGCGGTGGGCAAGCTGCAATCCAGGGGTGATGTCACCGACGGCGAATACGCCTTCGACATTGGTGCGCAAGCGCTCATCAACGAGCACCCAACCGCGTTCCATCGCAATGCCTTGTTCTTCGTAACCCATGCCTGATGCATTTGGTCCACGACCAACAGCAACAAGGAGAAGATCTGCATCGAAGGTTTTGCCATCTTCAAGTGTGACGTGCACTCCAGAGTCATCCTGGGTAGCAGACGCAAAGCGAGTGCCAACTGAGAAGTTGATTCCACGCTTGCGGAATGCGCGCTCAAGTTGCTTGGAGATTGCTTCATCTTCATTAGGAACCAGATGAGGCAAGCCTTCAATGATGGTAACGTCAGCGCCGAAGGACTTCCATACGCTTGCGAATTCAACGCCGATGACGCCGCCACCGAGAACGATGACGCGCTGCGGAATGTAGTCAAGGTTGAGCGCTTGATCGGAGGTCATGATGCGACCACCAATGTCCAAACCTGGAAGTGAGCGAGCGTAAGAACCGGTAGCAAGGACGATGTTCTTGCCGGTGTATTGGGTGCCATTGACTTCGATGGTCTTTGGTCCAACGAGGCGACCCGCACCTTCGATGAACTGCACGTTGCGGCTCTTCACTAAACCCTGCAAGCCTTTGTACAAACGGCCCACAACGCCATCGCGGTATTCATTGACCTTGTTCATGTCGATGCCGTGGAGGGTGGCGTTCACGCCGAATTGCTCGCTCTCGCGTGCAGTGTCTGCAACTTCTGCTGCGTGCAATAGCGCCTTTGTCGGGATGCAACCACGATGCAAGCAAGTGCCGCCGAGCTTGTCCTTATCAATAAGGATCACGCTCATGCCTAATTCAGATGCACGTAGTGCACAGGCGTAGCCGCCGCTGCCACCACCAAGGATCACTAGGTCAGCGTCTGCCACCGGAACTCCTGTCACCGAAATCGATTCTCAGCCAAACTAAATATGTCTGAGTTGGTCCTTATTCTGCCGCAAGCCCCTTGGCTACCTGCACGAAGGTGCGCACTGCCGAACCGGTTCCGCCCTTAGGGGTGTAGCCGTAGGCGCCCTTGTCATTAAACGAGGGTCCTGCGATGTCGATGTGCACCCACTTTTGGCCAGCCGGCACGAATTCGGCAAGGAAAATACCTGCGGAAAGCATGCCGCCAAAGCGATCGCCGATATTGGCCAAATCGGCAGTCGCGGAATCAATCGATGGGCGAAGATCCTGCGGAAGCGGCATCGGCCACATGGCCTCGCCAGCGATCTCGGCGGCTTCGCAGACCATGGCACGTGAGGCATCGTCATTGGCCATCACGCCAGCAAGGCGAGAACCCAAAGCCACGCGCTGGGCACCAGTCAAGGTGGCAGCATCGATGATGAGATCTGGCTTCTCTAGGGCTGCCAAGCCAAGGGCATCGGCCAAGACCAAGCGACCCTCGGCGTCAGTGTTCAGCACTTCGACCGTCTTGCCACCAAACATGGTGATGACATCGCCTGGGCGCTGGGCAGTCCCGCTGGGCATGTTTTCCGCTGACGGAATCCAGCCGGTGACATTGACGTTCAAGCCAAGGGCAGCGATGGCTTGCATGGCCCCCACGATTGCGGCCGCACCGCCCATGTCGCCCTTCATCTCATCCATGCCAGCAGCTGGCTTGATCGAGATGCCACCTGTATCGAATGTGATGCCTTTGCCCACGATGTGCAGGGTCTTAGTTGCGCCCTTGGGTGTGTACTCAAGCTTGGTCAACCGTGGTGGGTTTGCCGAACCTTGGCCCACGGCCAAGATGCCACCGCAGTTTTCGCGCATCAACGCCTTTTCATCCCAGATGGTGACCTTCACGGGAAGGCCAGCAACTGCCTTCTTGGCTTCAAGTGCAAGATCGGCGGGAGCCAAAGCATTTGGGGGAGTGTTCACCAAATCGCGGCTGAGCTTCACTGCATCGGCAATCACACTGACTTCGGAAACCACAGCTTTCTGGGCGTCGCTAGCAACTCCAGGAACAAGGAGCACGATGTTAGCGACAGGCGCAGAGCCCTTGGCGGGGTTGGATTTAAATGAAGTGAATGAATAGGCAGCAAGCGCGGCACCCATTGCTGATGCGCGCAGCATCTCTTCTTGAGGGGCAGCGGCGATCGCGACTTTCTTGGTACCTGCAAGTGCGCGGATGGCATTGCCATTTGCTACTCGAAGTGCTTCAAGGTCAAGTCCTTTGCGAGTATCGCCAATGCCGACAGCCACGATCAGCGGTGCCTTAATTCCAGCAATGCCTGCAACCTTGGTGACTTCACCGGATTTGCCAGTCGCACCGAGTGTTTTTAGCGCAGCAAGCAGTTTGGTGCTCTGTGCTGTTGTGATGCCATGTGCAGCAAGCTCAAGGGCCTTGCCTTTGGGCATGATGGCAACAACGAGTGCGTCGCAGGTGGTGGCAGAAACGGCTGTGGTGGCCAAGGTCAATGTCATGGGGAAACCCTAGCCCGGACTTTGGGGGTCGAGTACCTGAATTGATGGTTCCGGCAACCGCTACGGTCATGCTGTGAATCCATTGCTGCAGCAGACCCCACTTCATAGCCGCCATGTCGCTCTAGGCGCCAAAACCGCAGATTTTGGCGGCTGGGATATGCCAATTGAGTACGCAGGCGTCTTAGTCGAGCACCAAGCGGTTCGGAGTGCAGCTGGAATATTCGATGTCTCACACATGGGCAAGGTGCGCATCCATGGTGTGGGGGCAGCAAACTTCTTAAATTCAGTACTGACGAATGACCTCAACCGGATCAATGATGGTCAAGCGCAGTACACGATGTTGTGCAATGAATATGGCGGTGTCATTGACGATCTGATCGTCTACAAGTGGTCTGATGATGAAGTCTTCATGGTGCCCAATGCTTCGAATGCATCGAACGTAGTTGCAGCACTTCGTGAAGCTGCACCGGCTTCGATAACTATCGATAATCATCACAACGATCACGGCATCATTGCGGTGCAAGGTCCAAACAGTCGTGCAGTCATTGAGGCTCTTGGTTTGCCCGCAGATCACGATTACATGTCAATGGTCAGCGCGAGCCATCGCGGTGAACCAGTGATTGTGTGTCGTTCGGGATATACCGGCGAACTTGGCTTTGAGCTCGTCGTTCCAAACATCATTCTTGGTTCGGTCTGGGATGCACTGCTGGAAAAGGGTGCGCAGTTTGGTGTCGTTCCTGTTGGACTTGGTGCACGTGACACCTTGCGCTTGGAAATGGGTTACCCGCTTCATGGTCAAGACATCGCTCAAGATATTTCGCCTGTTGAAGCTGGGCTTGGTTGGGCAGTGGGCTGGGATAAGCCGAACTTCCATGGTCGCGATGTGCTGGTCAAGCAACGCGAAGCCGGTCCAAGGCGCAAGCTGCGTGGATTGAAAGCTATTGACCGTGGAATTCCGCGCGCACACATGCATGCTTACGCAAGCGATGATGCTGAGCTTGCAGGCGAGGTTGTTGGCGACATCACCAGTGGAACCTTTTCGCCAACGTTAAAGCAAGGAGTCGCGTTGGCGTTGCTCAATGCCGATCTCGAAGTTGGCAGCGAGGTATTGATCGATGTGCGCGGTAAGGCAATTCGATTTGCAGTGGTGAAAGTTCCATTTGTGGCGTCGTCAGTTCGCTAACGCGAGCACCACGATGGCGGCAGTCATCGATACTTCGAGCACTGCGCCGAACACATCTCCGGTAACGCCGCCAAAACGGCGCTTGGTGATGTTGAGCACCACGATCGCGCTAATGATTCCTATTGCTGTTGCAGCAGTTCCGGCTGAACCAAATATTAGGTAGCTACCCACAAGGGTTAGGGCGGTCCAAATAATTGGCACAGCAATTGCTGTGCTTTCGGCAACCATTGCGCCGAGACCGTTACTGCGCGCTGCAGGCCACCCCTTAATGCAACCCCAGGTCAATGCTGTGCGACTTGCAAACAGCGCGAGTGCGAAAGCTAAGAATCCTTTTCCCTGGTCAAGGCATACGGTCAGTGCACTTATTTGTAGGCCAAGTGTGAACACAAGCGTGACGACGCCAAATGGACCGATGTCTGATTTTCGCGCAATTTCTAGCGCAAGTGCAGCAGGCTTGTTGCTGCCCAAGCCATCGGCAACATCTGCCAGCCCATCAAGATGCATACCGCGAGTGAGCCAGGCCAGCAGTGCGACGCTGATGATTGCGAGCAGCGCATGTGGGGCATGCGTTTGGGTAAAGAGCAATGGAATGCCGCAGACCAAGGCCAGTAGCGCAGCAGTTAGTGGTGCAAGTGCGATCGCTTGGCCTGCAATTGAATTGTTGACAATTGTTGGAGGTGGAACTGGCACGCGAGTGAACGTGCCAAGTGCCAACCTGAGTGCGTTAGGCATCTTTATCGCTCACGCCGGCTTCATCAAATGTTGCCATGTCACTCAAAATTGCAATAGATGCTTGGAGTATTGAAAGCGCCAGTACTGCACCGGTGCCTTCACCTAAGCGCAGTTCGTAATCAAGTACCGGCTCAAGATCAAGATGGTGAAGAGCTGCGCGGTGAGCTGGCTCAGTTGATTGATGTCCGGCAAGCCACCATTGCTTTGCTCGGAAGTCCATGCGATCAGCAACCATCGCGCATGCGCCTGAAATGGTTCCGTCGAGAATCACTGGAGTTTTGCGAATTGCTGCCTGCAAAATAAATCCGGTCATGGCGGCAAAATCAGCGCCTGCAACTGTTGCAAGTAAAGCAAGGGGATCACCAAGCACAGGGCGCCCGCGGCGCATTGCATCGCGCACCGCTGCGCACTTGCGCATCCAAGTAGCGTCATCGATTCCAGTGCCAAGCCCGGTGACTTTCGCCGCGTCAAGATTGGTGAGTAAACCAATAAGTGTTGCTGCCGGAGTGGTATTGCCAATGCCCATGTCGCCAGGGATAAGTAGATCTGCACCACCATCAATTTCTTCATCAGCAATAGCGCGCCCAAGTTCAAAGGCACGCTTGGCTTCATCAAAAGTGAGCGCATCCTCGTGATCAATTGATCCGCTTGCTCGACGAATTCGGTGTGCGGCGACCATCGGTGCCAGGGAATCAAGATATGTCGGATCGCAATCAACGCTGACGTCAACAACGCGCACTGTTGCTCCTAATTGCCGCGCAAACACATTCACTGCGGCGCCACCATTGATAAAATTCAGCACCATTTGGGCAGTGACTTCTGGCGGGTAAGCGGAGGTTGCTGATGTGCGCGCAATCCCATGGTCGCCAGCGAACACGACCACGGTTGGTTGGCGGAACTGGTGTGGTGGGCACTGGCCCTGCACGGCGGCAGCCCAGGTGCTCATCGGTTCTAAGCGACCAAGTGCTCCTGTGGGTTTGGTGAGTTGAAGTTGACGTGCAAAGGCAGCTTCGCGCATTGCTTCATTCGGCAATTCAACCTGAGGTAACGCACTCACAGTGATTCCTTTGTTAGCAACGGTGCAATGGCTTGTAGGGGAATGGCTTTACCGGCAATGACAAAGACTGCTTCAGTGCAAACCTCGGCAATTCGGGCATTCACTATTCCCATGAGATCGCGAAAGAGGCGACCAGATGCCGTGACAGGAACGATGCCTTGACCAACCTCATTGCTGACCAAGATCAATTCAACTGGTGATTGCTGAACGGCGTGCACGAGTGCATCGATGTCCATATGCACTATGTGTAGTGCTTTTGCATGGACGGTTTGGTCTGCATTCCATGCATCTGCTTCATCGAGTTTTGCGGTGAGCCACATAGTGAGGCAATCAATAAGAAGGGGAGAAGTGGCCTGTGCAATGACGCCGACGAGGTCGGTTGACTCAATTGTTAACCAATGTTGCGGCCTGCGTTCCTGGTGAAGAGCGACTCGAGCGTTCCATTCGGCGTCGTCTGCACGAACACCCCCTGTAGCGACATAGGTCACCGCCTCGAGATTGCGTGCGCGCTGCTCTGCGTACCTTGACTTACCAGAACGAGCACCACCAAGGATGAGGTGTTTCTTGGTTCGGGAAGTGCGAGTGTTGATCACCGTTCCGTCATCAACAACGCGAGCACCACACTTGGCAAGTTCAAGTGCAAGTTCTTGTGTGGGTGGATTGTGGTGGCTGAGGTGGAAAGCAATCACATCAGTTGATGCGGTAACGGCTCGGGCATCACGCAACTGTTGCAAAGTTGTTGGCAAGGTTGAGAGATCGTGGTGACCGGTGTTGTGGTCGGTTTTGAATCCAAAGGTTTCTTCAATGAGCACTACGTTGAATTCTCTATCGGCAACATCGGCAACGGTGTAAGCCTTGAGTGGCCCAGTGTCGCTGGCGTAGAGCAACCGATCGCCGTCGACACTTGTGATGTCGTAGAGCACTGCTTCATCGGCAAACACATCGCCATTGCCATGGCCATGGGCAGCTTCCAGTACCTGGACTACAACATTTCCGGCAGCAGTACGAGCTAGGCATTCGTCGCCGGGAGCAACAATGTGGAATGAAACAGGCGCATCATCCATCACCCAATGTTCAAACCGAGCGATGGCCATAGGTGGACCCCAGATGTGCAAGGTGGACAGATCGGAGATCCACGAACGCCACAGAAGGAAATCTGGAGCGAGGTGATCTGGGTGGCCATGTGTAAAGAAGATGTGTTGGACATTGCGCATCGATACGCCATGCAGGTTTGCGTTGTGCCCAAGGGTGGGACCCCAGTCGATCAACACTGAATCGTCAATCAAAGCAGCGCTTGATGCACGGGCCTTGCCACTTACACGCTGCGTTGCGCAACTTTCGCATTCACAGAATGGATTTGGCCAACCATCAGCAGAACCAGTACCTAAGAGTTGAATCTTCACTGAGTCACCGATTCAAATGTAGGAAGAGCGCCAAAACGCGCTTTGCGACTGACGCGACGTAGTGCAGTCAAGATGGTTGGTCCGGCCGCGAAGATCAGCACCACTGTAAGAATTGCACGAGGGATGTCATAGCCAAGGCTGGTCACTAATGTGAAATGAAACCAGGAAGAGAGATTTTCTGCGAGTGGCGCACCTGGAACAAAGGCAATTGCGCTGGGAAGCCCAGCAGTGAATGGCCAGAACCACAGATTCAGTAACAGTCCGTAAGCGAATGCGGCAAACGCTCCGTAGGTCGCAAGCATGAAGATTTCCTTGCGCCCTGTTGCGCGAGGGAGCAGGCCCGCCCCCAGACCAACCCACGCCGCGCCAAGCATTTGAAAGGGAAGCCAAGGGCCAACGCCGCCGGTGAGGAGGGCAGAAGAAAAGAGCGAAACCGCGCCAAGGCTGAAGCCAAATCCAGGGCCAAGTGCCCTTCCGCCAAGAACCAAAATGACCCAAATGGGTTCTAGGCCTGCGGTTCCACCGCCTAACGGGCGCATTGCTGAGACCACTGCTGCAAGAACACCGAGCACAGCAACGGCTTTTGCATCCATGCCACCGTCGGTGAATTGTGCAAGCACCACTGCGAGCAACAGTGGCACCACAATCACAAAGAGCCAGGGGGCATCGCCTGAATGTGCAACTGCATCAGATTCAGGGGCGGCGATGAGTGGCCACCCAAAAGCGATGATGCCAACAATGGTCGTTGCAAGTATCGCGAAGAAGGACCGTTTGCCGATAGCGATTGCGGGGGTCATGTGAGTGCATCCCCACTAATTGGCGCATGGCTTCTCAGAATCAATGGCCCGATCGTGTTGACGACATCGGTCACGGTGAGCCATGGATACGGCGCCATCACTTTGGCGATTTGTGGGGCGAACATCGGTGACGCCACCACAACATCGGCAGTTGGGCCATCGGCGACTACTTCGCCTTCAGCGATGACAATGACTCGAGTTGAAACTTCAGCGGCTAGTTCAACATCGTGAGTGGCCAAGATGATTGCGTGACCATCCTGAGCAAGTTTGCGAAGAGCATCTACAAGACGAATCTTTGTGGGGTAGTCCAAGCCGCGTGTGGGTTCATCGAGTAGGAGTAATGGCGGGCGAGCGGCCAGCACGATCACGAGCGCTAGGAGAAGACGCTGACCTTCTGATAAGTCGCGTGGATGTGTGCGGTCGTCGATTTCCGGAGCCAATAGGTCAAGCAGTGCACGAGTTGTACCGCCTTCAACATGTGCGTCGCGATCCGCGGCTTTGCATTCATCGCCGACCGTTGTCGCTTCGAGAAGATCACCGGGCGATTGTGGAACCAGTCCCACGCTCTTCAGGAGTTCTGTGCCTTTCAAGGATTTTGGATCTTTGTTGTGTGTACTGATTGACCCTGAGCTTGGGATACGTAGGCCGACCATGGCATTGAGGAGCGTTGATTTCCCCGCTCCATTACGGCCCATTAATGCAATCACTTCGCCTCGTTGAACAGAAAGCGAAACATTTTTGAGTGCTGCGTGTTGGCCATAGCGAACTGTGAGGCCTGTTGCTTCTGTTAAAACTTCAGCGGGTTCAGTGCTCGCATAGCTGTGTACCGGTGGAACTTGGTCAATCAATAAATTGCGCAGTGGCCCAGCAACGCGTCGCGCATCACGCACACTCAGAGGAAGGGGGTTCCACCCAGCCACGCGACCAAGTTCCACTACGGGTGGAGCGATTGGAGCGGTGCGCATAATGTCTTGTGGTGCGCCAATCACCAATGGTTCAGCATTTCCAGGAACCACGATGACACGATCCACGTATTGCACCACTCGTTCCAAGCGGTGCTCAGCCAGCACAACAGTGATGCCCAGGTCATGTACTAAACGTTGTAAGGCCGCAAGAATTTCTTCAGCGGCACCAGGGTCAAGTGCCGATGTTGGTTCATCAAGCACCAGCACCTTTGGGTGTGAGGTCAGCACGGCACCAATGGCAACGCGCTGTTGTTGGCCACCTGACAAGGTCGTTAAAGGTCGGAAGCGAAGTTCATTGAGACCCAACAGGTCCAAGGTTTCTTCAACCCGTCGCCGCATGACTTCAGGGGCAAGGCCCAAGCACTCCATACCAAAGGCAAGTTCTTCTTCAACAGTGTCGGCAACAAAGCCGCTCGCTGGATCCTGTGGCACGACGCCGATGAGATCGGCAAGTTCACGGGGTGGATTCAGTCGCGTATCGCGACCGTCAATCGTGACGCGACCACTCAGGGTTCCACCCGTGAAATGTGGAACAAGACCATTGATCATTTGCAAGAAGGTTGTTTTGCCGCTGCCGGTTCTCCCAACAACGAGCACCATTTCACCTTCAACAAGTTCAAGATTGATATCGCGAAGGATGGGAGCGCTCTCACCGTCGTAGGTGACAGAAACATTTTCGAAAATGATCATGCAGCCACCTCGAAGCTTTGCAGCTCTTGCCGAGGCTCATCAACGAAGGTGCGTGGAATTGGAGGAGCAGTCAGTGCAGGTGTCACCGCTATCAAGAGTCCAGCGAGTGGAATGAGTGGCAATTCCGGCCACGCCGCAGGGTCAATGGAAGTTTCCATTGCTCCAGGTGCAATCCATATCCCGATGATGAAGCACATAGCAACGCTGATACCCGCGATCGTGACGAGCCACTCAGGCGTCCACCAAGGATCGGGGCGGTATCTCGTGCGCACGGCTGATTGTGCAGATCGAGTGATCGCCACCAAGCTGACCACAACGCCAGCGATCAACATAGGAGCGCTCAGCACCATGGGGGAGGTCGCTGCGACAAGTCCGTAGGTGCCAATACAGGCTGCAATAAGTCCAACGACAAGTAATGCTGAAGATGTGCGCTTTGCTTTCACACTCATGTCGTTCCGTCTCCCATAGCCGCGTGAGTCCATCGCTGCGGCCAATGTGACAGAACCTTCGAGTGCGCCTTCGAGTACCGGCATCGCAGCCCCGGCAATCGCGCGTGGGCCACGAGTAACGCGTCCACGTAAGTGGCGTGCGGATTGCACGCGTGAAACATCAGCAACCAACTTGGGTGTGAATGTCAAGGCAACAACCACACTGACGCCAATTTCATAGAGCGCAGCAGGAACCGACTTCAACAGACGGCTAGGTGAAGCAAGGGAGTTTGCGGCGCCGATACAGATGATGATGGTTGCCAAACGAAGTCCGTCGTAGAACGCCATCAAAATGCTTTCAAAGGTGACAGGCCCACCGAGGCGTACACCAGCCATCCATTCAGGCAAGATCACACTTGGCAATGTGAAGAGCGTGGTTTGACCTATGGCAGCGCCGAAGAGAACTTGAACAAATATGCGAATGACAATGATGGCAATACCAAGTTTGAAAAAGAACATAAAAGAACGAGCCCAAGGTGCATCTGGTTTACGTACGTGGACTACTAGCGCTGCCACAGAGATGATCAGAACTAGGAGCAATGGATTAAGTGTGCGGCTCGCTGCGGCGGCAAGGCCAAGCGCCCATATCCACCAAGCGCCGGGATGTAGCCATCGCGCAGACGCATGCGACCCAACTTGCAATGCGGCCTTCACTTGCGCCTGCGTAGGTGCCATAAGAGGCCGCCGCCAACGCCAAGAATCACAGCAACGATCACCACTTGAAGTGGGCTAGACGAAGAAATTGATTCGCCAGATGAAGTTGAGGTGGATTCCATCGCACTTGTTGACTCGTCGAGAACATCGGCGCATTCGAAAGCTGGGTAACCGTCAATGCCACAAATCAATCCAAGTGATGTGCGGACCTGAAACACACTTCGCAACACGTTATAGCCAGTGGCGCTCGGTTCTATCTGGACGCAGGCACTTGTGAGTGAACCAGGTTGCTCATCTTGGGGAGCGGACTGCGGGGTTCCAGGATCTATGACGAGCGCTATGCGTTTCTTTTGAGTAACTGCTGGCGTTGATCCGCATATTTCCTGGAATGTGTCGACAGCTGTAAATGCTGGCTTGGCTTGCTCATCACCGGTTTGCGAGGAGATGGCAAATTTCCAGCCTTCAACAGATCCATCTTTGGGAATATTGGCTGCAGGGCCAATCTGGCGAAACTCCCACGACCCGTTGTGAGTCGTCCAGTATGTCCAGTATCGGTACGACACAGCCTGCGCTGATGTCCCTGCCGCAAAACTTATGAGCACGCCAACGAGAGCCAGCGCAAAAATGCTGACTACTCGTTGGCGTGACTTCAACATGAGGCTCTCGTTACTTGGTGACTGAATTCAGCAGTTGAGCCACGAGGTCGGTCTTCTTCGCGCCAAAGGATGCGGGATTAAGTCCGGTTGCCTGTGCGACAAGAATTAAGCCGCCATTTGCGGCAGCCTTGAACTTGTCGCCACTACCGGTGTAGGCGTCAACATTCTTTTGAAGTGCCGCGACGCCTGCATCAATCGCGGGCTTTGCAAGCTTCGCTGACGAGAGAGCCAACACTGCGTTGGTAGTAGCGTTCCAATCTGTTTGCTTTGGATCCATCGATGATGGAAGCGCACCGCGCGTTGCCATCAATTGCTGAGACAAGTAGGTCGCAACCTTGTTGATCACTGGAGACTTACATGTGGTTTTGTTGACTGATCCAAATGTTGTGGGCTTTGTGATTGGCAAACTGCCTGCTAACCCAAGGAGGCCTTGGCCTGATGCAAGTGCATCAGTGACGCCGCCTGGTTGATATGGCAGACCGAACGTTCCGGTACCCGTGCAAGCAACCTGTGTTGCCGCCAGGTACCCACGTGCACTGTTACCCGCTGTTTTGATCACCGATGATTTTGGCGAACCGTTCAGTGCTGCGAGCACAAGTCCAGTTGAGTTCACATCAGAAGCGCCACCCAGGGTGTAGCCCCAGCCGCCATCTTTATTTTGCTTAGTCAGCAACACTGCGATTGCTTTGTCTGCTGCGGAATTTTCTTTCACTACGCGCAACGCCATTGCGCCAAGCGCCGTTGCATTGGAATCAGCGCCAGTGAACGTCGCTGGGTCTGGTGCAGCACATGCGGTGCGAATTGATTTGCGATATTCCTCAAATGAACCATCAAGGCATTGCTGACTCTTGAGCCAAGTGACCGATTGCGTCGGGACTTTATTCAGTGGGGCTAGAGCAAGGATTGCAATTGATTGACGGTAAACGCCGTCATAGGTCGGATCCATTGATCCAAATAATCCTGCATCGGGGGATGCGGCCATTGCGGGAGAGATTAGACCGATGGACGCCAAGCTGACGCCGGCAACAGCGGTGATGGTGCGAGTGATGGTGCGTTTCATTTTTCTCTTTCGGTGAGCGGGCCAAGAAACGAGTTGCCCGCAAACCAATGGAAAGCACCCAAAGGTTCAATGGGGCCCGTTCCGTTGCCTCGACGGATGGAGCCGCTCGTACGTGTCAGGTGCTCCGACTTGCCTGCTTTGCACAGGATTACGGTTGCGGGACAGCGCCGGAATCTCACCGGACTTCCCCTGAATTTCAAGTACGTGGATGAAGTTGTGCATCACATCCTAGGGTGTATTCCATGCAGCATCGATACCTAGGTCGAAGCGGTCTCAAAATCAGTGAAATCACGCTTGGTAACTGGATTACCCATGGTTCACAGGTTGACGACCCAACCGCTCATGCGACGGTTCACGCAGCGTTGGAGGCGGGAATTACCTCATTTGACACGGCAGATGTGTATGCCGGAACTAAGGCCGAAGAGGTATTGGGTGCTGCACTGAAAGGTCAGCGCCGCGAAGGCGTTGAAATTTTCACCAAGGTGTATTGGCCAACAGGGCGTGGTGCCAATGACCGTGGCTTGAGCCGCAAGCACATGATGGAGTCCATCAACGGATCCCTGCGTCGGCTTGGCACAGATTACGTGGACTTGTATCAAGCCCATCGATTTGATGTTGAGACTCCGCTTGAAGAAACGATGCGTGCATTTGACGACATGGTGCGTCAAGGCAAGGTGATGTACATCGGTGTTTCTGAATGGAATGCTGAACAAATCCGGGCAGCAATTCAAATTGCCGATGACATGGGCTTTGACCGATTGATTTCAAATCAACCGCACTACAACATGTTGTGGCGAGTGATTGAAGAAGAGGTGGTACCAACTTCTCAGGAGCTGGGTGTTGGTCAGATTGTGTTCTCCCCAATTGCGCAGGGGGTGCTCACCGGTAAGTACTTGCCAGGGCAGCCACCACCGGCTCAGTCACGAGCAACAGATGAAAGTGGCGGAGCAAACATGATTGCGCGGTGGATGCGCGATGAAGTACTCACTGCTGTGCAACGCCTTGTTCCAATTGCGCAAGAGTTGTCATTAACGCCAGCACAGTTAGCTGTTGCTTGGGTGCTCAATCAACCAAATATTTCTGCTGCAATCGTTGGAGCCTCACGTGCAGAGCAAGTTCATGAAAACGTGAAAGCATCTGGTGTGGTGCTTTCTGAAGATGTCTTGACTGCAATCGATCTGGCTCTTGGAGATGTCGTGAGCACGGATCCAGCACTGACCACTTCGCCAACGACTCGACCATAGAAACGGATTTGAACATGGACTGGACCTGGCAAACCCAACGCGCCGATGGCTCAAGCGCAGAATCAATCTTGGCCAATGATTCGTCATTCCCAACGCAAAGCGATGCAGAATCTTGGATCGGTGAGAATTGGCAAGAGTTGCTTGATGAGGGTGTTGAGCAGGTGTCTTTGCTCAATGGTGCAACGGTTGTGTACGGCCCGATGAGTTTGCGTCCAGCTGAGTAGCAGTTACTTAGGTGCGCCACCGCGACGAACGCGTGCAGGTGGAAGGCGTAAGCGACGGAACTGCATCACGCGCAAAATCGCGTAGAGAGTTAGCCCCTTACGGTCAGCAGGATTTGGCAAGGCTTTCGTTGCTGCTTTGTTGAGCAAGACCACCATGATGATGACGTCGATGACCATAATTGCTGTAAAGGCAAAGAAGATGATGGTGACCCAAAATTGAATTGCTGTAACTGGCACGAAACCAAGAACGAGCACTGCAACTGCAACAACGATGAAGTACTCAGCCAGCGCAAATCGTGAATCTACAAAGTCGCGGGTAAAGGCCTTGCCTGGCCCTTGGTCGCGTGCCTGCAAGTAGCGCTGATCGCCCGCCATCATTCCTTGACGTGAGCGTTCGCGATCTTGGCGGGCGCGATCGCGTGCAGCCTTCTTGGCTTCCTTGGGATTGTTGGGAACCTTGGCGCGAATCTTGCGAGCCGCTTCTGCATCCTTGCGGCTTGGAGTTGGTCGGCCTTTACCGCTGGCGGACTCTTCCGTACTCGAAGCCGGAGTTTGTGCAGATTCTGATTTGTTTCCAAACATGTGTTCAGCGTAGCTGGTTAGTCACGCACAGTTGACGGGCCGGGAAGGGCAAGCATGCGATCAAGGGCAACTTTGGCCCAATGAGCGGTATCGGGGTCAACGATGATCTGGTTGACCAAGTTGCCATCGGCTAAGGATTCAAGGGCCCACACCAGGTGCGGAAGATCTATGCGGTTCATAGTTGCGCAGAAACACACGGAGTGATCAAGGAACACGATCTGCTTGTCTGGATTGTCTTGAGCCAATCGCTTCACCAAGTTCAGTTCAGTGCCAACCGCCCACGCAGTGCCAGGTTCAGCCGCTGCAATTGTGGCAATGATGGCCTCAGTGGAACCGACGACGTCGGCGTTTGCGACCACTTCATAGGCGCATTCTGGATGCACGATCACGTTCACACCAGGCACTTGTGCTCGAACATCGGCAATTGCCTTGGCAGTGAACCGTGCATGAACCGAGCAGTGGCCACGCCACAAAATCATTTTGGCTGCGCGAAGTTCTTCGGCACTCACGCCACCGTTGGGTAGAAGTGGATTGAAGATGACGCAGTCTTCAAGGCTAAAACCCAAGTCCATAACTGCGGTGTTGCGTCCTAAGTGCTGGTCTGGAAGGAACAACACTTTCTCGCCCTGTTCAAAGGCCCATTCAAGGCTGCGCTTTGCGTTGCTCGATGTACAAACAGCGCCGCCGTTACGCCCGGTGAATGCCTTGATAGCGGCAGTTGAGTTCATGTAGGTGATGGGCACGGTGACATCTGCAATGCCTGCTTCTTGCAAGGTCTTCCAACAGGCTTCGACCTGGTTGATTGCTGCCATATCTGCCATTGAGCATCCGGCGGCCATGTCGGGCAGGACCACGGCTTGTGAGGCTGAGGTGAGGATATCGGCGCTTTCGGCCATGAAGTGCACACCACAAAACACGATGTATTCAGCTTCGGGATGTGCCGCGGCCTGTTGAGCTAACTTGAAGGAGTCTCCGGTTACGTCAGCGAAATCGATGACTTCATTGCGCTGGTAGTGGTGACCCAAAATAAAGACCCGATTACCTAACCTTGCTTTAGCGGCGCCAGCTCGCGCCACCAGGTCTGGATCAGAGGCTTGGGGGAGTGAACCTGGACATTCCACGCCTTTTTCGCTGTCAGGATCCGCATCGCGGCCAAGGAGAAGCAGTGCCAAAGGCGTTGGCTTGGGCTCGAGCCCGAGTTCGGTCATCTGCATATTGTCCACATTCGTTGCCAAAAATGGGAATGGGATGTGAAGTTGGGTTGTTAGACCTGACATAGACTCCTCTTTACCAACCTACGGAAGGACCGCCATGACCACTGACGTCACCATTGAGGCGCCAACGACTGACGGCATCGTGCTCACTGAGACCGCTGCATCGAAGGTCAAGGCCCTTCTTGAATCCGAAGGTCGCGATGACCTTGCACTGCGCGTTGCCGTGCAGCCAGGTGGATGCTCAGGACTTCGCTACCAACTCTTCTTTGATGACCGCAAGCTTGATGGCGATGTCAACAAGGATTTCGAAGGCGTTGCCGTGGTCACTGACCGCATGAGCGCTCCGTACCTCAATGGTGCAACCATCGACTTCGTTGACACCATCGAGAAGCAGGGCTTCACGATCGACAATCCAAATGCCAGCGGTTCCTGTGCATGCGGCGATTCATTCAGCTAAACCTGAACGAAAAGATTTAACCTTGAAGGGTCCGCGAATGCGGGCCCTTCATTGCATTTCAGGGAGAAGATTTATGTCACGCAAGCGCACCGCACTCTTGGCAACCTCCGCTGCATTCGCAGTTGCTTCAGTGCTCGCACCTGCAGCGATGGCTGCGCCGTCAGTTGCCTCAAAGATGTTGTCAAAGAAAGAGGTGCCTTCGGTTTTCGGTAAGGCGAAGAACTACGACTTCAATTCAGCAAGCCCCGACAAGTCAATTTGGTTGTGCTCGAATGCCGCTGGCGTGACGTTGTATTCACAACCGGCACCAAAGAATCAGCCAGTTGTTGACATCGAAACCAAGAATGGCAATGCATACACCTCGGTGACGGAGCATGTGTATGAGTACGCGAGCGCGAAAGATGCGCTTGCTGCCTACAACTCCCTTTATGCAGGTTCGAAGAAGTGCGACGGTTCAACAACGGCTCAAAATGGAACCGACACCACCAGCAAGATCACAGAAACCTGGACGACCGGTTCGAATCCCGGAGCGATTTACCAGAATTTCTACGTAATGGATCAATCAAATTTCGAAAGCTCTATCCCGCGTTACAACGATAAGACGTCTGCTTTCACGCTGTACTCACAAACTGGCAACGTCATCATCGCAACGACCGCTTATGTGAATCCTCAGGAAAAGTTCACGCCAGCGGAGATCACCGCGGTTTCGCAACTTGGCATCAACCTCACCGCGAAGTGGGCGAAGTAGACCTGAGAAGTTAAGAAGTAGACCTGAGAAGTTAAGTGGTGTGGGGCAAGGCCAATGGTCTTGCCCCACACCACTTTCTCCGTCTCTTTACAACGATGTGCGAGTCAGGGTCACGTAGAACGCTGTTGGTGGGTCATCCGTGCGAACGAACTGCAAACTCATTGTGCTGTCTTGGACAAAGCCATTGAAGGAGCCACCTACCTCGGCCAAGGTAATTTGACCATTTGAGGGAGCGGCGGAACCCACAAGTGCGGCTTCTAGGTTGTTGCCTTGGTTGGTCCACTTCTCAGTTCCCCAGAGCAGCACACCTTCTTGCTTGGTGATCACGATCGATAACGATGATGTTTCAGTGCCATGAGTCACGCTTGGGTAGGAGTAGGTGCCACTCCAAGTACCTACGAGATTTGTCGCTGCAGAGGTGTCTTGGGAGCTGCATCCAGCAACAGTGGCAGCGGTGAGCATTGTTGCCGAAGCGATGAGAATCGCGGAACGTGTGCGCATGGCGAAAGTATGCCCGGTTCATTGACTACAGTCCTGCCACATGGCCATCCTCGTAACTGGATCTATTGCTACTGACCACCTGATGACGTTTCCCGGGAAGTTCACCGAGTCATTCGTCGCAGACAAACTCGACAAAATCTCTGTTTCATTCTTGGTGAATGACCTTGAAGTTCGACGCGGTGGTGTTGCGCCCAATATTGCTTTTGGTATGGGACGCCTAGGTTTGAATCCAGTGCTTGTAGGAGCTGTTGGTGCTGATTTTGCAGAGTATCAAGCTTGGCTTGAACGCCATGGAGTGAACACATCCGGCGTGCATGTCTCAGAGCTTCATCACACCGCGCGATTCATCTGCACAACAGATACTGAACAAAACCAGATCGCCTCGTTCTACCCAGGCGCGATGCAAGAAGCTGCAAACATTGAGTTGCGGCCGATTGTTGATCGCGTCGGTGGGGCAGATGTAGTGCTCATCGGCGCGAACGACCCAGGAGCGATGGCACGTCATACCCAAGAGTGCCGTGACCGCGGCTATGACTTCGCTGCTGATCCAAGTCAGCAGCTTGCCTTCATGGATGGCGAAGATATTGCGCCATTGATTGAGGGTGCGAAGTATCTATTCAGCAATGAGTACGAAGGTGCGTTGATCGAACAAAAGTCGGGGCTCAGCACGTCCGATCTTGCTGCAATGGTGGAAATTCGAGTAACCACGCTGGGTGCGCAGGGTGCACGTATTCATCGTCGAGGTGCGGAGCCCGTTTTCGTAGGCGTATGTACGCCGGAACGCATTGCAGATCCAACAGGTGTTGGCGACGCCTTCCGATCGGGCTATCTCACAGGTATCCAATGGGGATTAGGCGATGAACGAGCAGCGCAGGTTGGTTCTTTGATGGCTACTTATGTCATCGAAACCGTGGGCACTCAGGAGTACACCTTTACTCGAGAGTCATTCCTTGATCGGCTTGCCCAGAATTACGGGGATGCAGCTGCTGCTGACGTTTCTGCGCATGTGGTGGTGTCGTAAGTCTCGTGACCCTCATTGATCCGGGCCCATGTGTGTGGAATCTTCCTGATCCGCGCGACGGAGAACCCGGTGAAGAGATATTGGCAATTGGCGCTGACTTAGCTCCCTCAACATTGCTCTCTGCCTATTGCAGTGGGCTTTTTCCTATGCACGTGTCGACGGGTGAACTCGCGTGGTGGTCACCTGATCCGCGCGGAGTGATGGACCTCAATAATTTGCAGGTTTCAAGGTCATTGAGAAAATCAATTCGCCGCTATCGCGTCACGTTCGATACAGCCTTTGAAGCGGTGATGCGCGGATGTGATGAAGGCCGAAATGAATCGTGGATTACTGATGAATTCATTTCGTCATACTGCGCACTTCATGAAATGGGATGGACGCACTCAGTTGAAGTGTGGGATGGCGACGAACTTGTCGGTGGCTTGTATGGCATTGAAGTTGGCGGGTTATTCGCCGGCGAATCCATGTTTCATCGCAAACGTGATGCATCAAAAGTTGCATTCGTTGCTCTTGTGGAACGGCTTAAAACCGCTGGAGGTATTCGCCTTTTTGATGTGCAGTGGAAAACTGATCACCTAGCAAGCCTTGGGGTGGTTGAAATCCCTAGAAATGTATATCTTGATTTACTGGCAGAAGCAGTTGCTGCGCCTAGTTGTTTTTCGCAATGAATTGAACGATGTAACCAACACCAACCCCACCATCGGGTGCCAGCACTTCACCAATGAATTCAGCACCTTTAAGTCGGCACCAAGCAGGAATGTCATATTGCGCTGCTGGATCGTCAGCGAGTACTCCAACAACGCGTGAAGCATAAGCATCGTCGTTCATCCACTGTGTTTGGGCACGCGCAAGAGCGATCACTGGAATAGGGCAACGACGTCCGCGTTCATCAAGCCAAAGTTCGGGGCTCATGCGCCGGCCTCGGCGCGTAACTGGCCAACAACGAGCACAAGAGCGTCAACGAGTGCATCAACATCATCAATCGTGCAATTAAATGGCAGTGAAATGCGCAGGTTGCCACCGGTGAATGCGCCGATGGCAACGAGTACATGACTTGCTCGATCGCTATCTGCAACACAGGCTGAACCGCTTGCTACTGCGAATCCGCGTCGATCAAGTTCGCTGACCAGCGCTTCACCGCTGACGTAGAGCACTGAGCAGTTCAGGATGTGTGGAACGCGTTGAACGGGATCACCGGCAAATGCGACATCGGCGATCTCATGTGAAAGCCGAGTGCGGAGGTGTTCGATGAGCTCAAACGTCAGACGACCTTGGTCGTCGACATGGGGGAGAAGCGATTCAAGTGCCGTTGCTGCGGCAACGATCGCCGGAACATTGGAGCCATCGCTCACCCAGCCATGCGGTGCCAAGCTGGAAGGTCCCCATGAAGATGTCGGGTGTGCGGCAATCACGGTCACTCCGGCTGGTCCACCCCAACTACTGGCATGGCCAAGCAGGACGGACCACCCTGCAGGGACTGGTGCCCGCCCGATGATGGCGGTGGCATCGAGCAACAGGGGCAGTGCAGTCGATGAAATGCCAGATAAGTCTTGAATTGTCCCAATTTCAATATTCGCCGCCTGGATGACCAGCAACGCTTGACTTAGGTCTGCACGTGAACTCACATCAACATGGCCGAGGGCATCAACTGTCAACGAGGTGAGCGGTAGGCCAGTTTCCTGGCAAGCATCAAGGAGGGCCAAGGTCTCAATGGGGCTGTGCATGATCTGCGTGATTCCACGAAAGCCAGGAATGGCCCATGATGCAGCCACACTCATCGTGGGAGCCAAAAAGATCTGGTCGGCTGTGAGTTCCACACCGGTGACCGTTGTCAGGCTGGCGGCCAGACTGGCCCGGGCCGTATGAGCTAAAAGAGCCGATTGGCGGCCTGCTTGGTGTGCGCGAATTGGATCTGCCCAGCCCAACTCGTTAGCCCGCGAGAGTGCCCGAGCAGTTGCGGGCGCCATTTCGAGTCCGCCAACGGCGTCAAAGTACCCGCGAGGTGCACGGGGTAGGCCAGTCATGGTGTGCACGGTACTTGGGGGCGGACAAACGGGGCAAAAATTGAGCGGCGGATCACATGGATCCGACGAGAAGTTGTGAGGAGCGGTGCGCTAGTCTCCCTGGAGTTTGTGCTTTCCCGAAGTGGACTGAAAGGCGACTAGTGGCTTCCACCGCGCACCAGCCGAGAGGCGCACGCACCATGCGGCGTGCAGCTATCGGATTTGGCACCATTGCAATTGCAGTCTTCCTCTCAGGATGTACTGCCAACGAGGCGTTCTTCTTTGATTTGCCTGAACCGGCAACCAAAGAAGGCTTCATCATCCAAGACCTCTGGCAGGGCTCATGGATCGCTGCGTGGATCGTTGGTGCTTTCACGTGGGCGCTCATGTTGTTCGCTGCGGTGGCCTACCGTCGCAAGAAGCGCCAAGGTGCTCCAGTGCAAACCAAGTACAACCTGCCAATTGAAATTCTGTACACCGTTGTGCCGTTGATCATGATCCTTGGTTTGTTCTACTTCACGGCTCGCGATCAAAGTGAACTGCTCACCGTGAAAAACGATCAGCAGCAAAGCGTCGGCGTCGTGGGTTACCGCTGGAGTTGGGGCTTTAACTACCTTGACCAGAAGGTTTACGAGACCGGAATGCCACAAGGCGAAGGCACCGTTGGTGAACCACCAACGCTGTGGCTGCCAGTCAATGAAAAGGTACGGTTCGAACTGAACTCACCTGACGTCATCCACTCCTTCTGGGTGCCAAGTTTCTTGTTCAAGATGGACGTTATTCCAGGCAAGACCAACGTTTTCGAACTCACACCAAACAAAGTAGGCACCTTCGTTGGCAAGTGTGCTGAACTGTGCGGTGTCGACCACTCACGCATGTTGTTCAACGTGAAGGTGGTTGAAAAGCCGGCTTTTGATGCGCATATGGCTGAACTCAAGGCCAAGGGCAACACCGGAACCTTTAACAGCGAACCATTTAGCAACCAAGGCACCATGCCAGGGGAGAAGACGGTATGACGATTCTGAGCGAACGCCCAGTCGCAGCTGCGCCAGAGCCTGCACCTAAGCCGAAGAAGTCCCTGGGCTCAGTCGTTGTCTCATGGATTACCTCAACTGACCACAAGGTCATTGGCTACATGTACCTCATCTTGTCAACGTTCTACTTCGTACTTGCAGGCTTGATGGCTGTTGCGATACGTGCGGAACTTACAGTTCCTGGTCTGCAAATTGTTTCGTTGGAGCAGTACAACCAACTCTTCACGATGCACGGCACCATCATGCTTTTCCTCTTCGCAACGCCACTGTTTGTGGCCTACGGCAACATCATCATGCCTTTGCAAATTGGTGCACCTGACGTTGCCTTCCCACGTTTGAACATGCTGGGTTTCTGGCTGTTCTTCTTCGGTGGCTTGGTTGCCGCAGCTGGCTTCTTCACCCCAGGTGGCGCTGCAGCCTTCGGTTGGTTTGCGTACGCACCTCTGAGCAATGCGGTGTTTTCACCAGAAGTGGGTGGCAGTTTGTGGTTGCTCGGTTTGACCATGGGTGGTCTGGGAACGATTCTTGGCTCGGTCAACTTCATCACCACCATCTTCTGCATGCGCGCACCTGGCATGACCATGTTCCGTATGCCGGTCTTCACCTGGACGGTTCTTGTCACCAGCGTGTTGGTGCTCCTGTGCTTCCCAGTTCTTGCAGCCGCGTTGGCGATGGCCTTCATTGACCGTGAATACGGATCACTGGTTTTCGCGTCAGAGAACGGTGGGGCCATGCTGTGGCAACACTTATTCTGGTTCTTCGGGCACCCTGAGGTTTATATCTTGGCGCTACCGTTCTTCGGTATCGCTAGCGAAATCATTCCTACCTTCTCGCGTAAGCCAATTTTTGGTTACAAAGGCTTGGTCTTTGCAACGCTGGCAATCGGCGCACTTTCGATGGCGGTATGGGCTCACCATCTCTACGTGACTGGGTCGGTCTATCTGCCTTACTTCGCGATTATGACGATGCTGATCGCAGTGCCAACTGGCGTGAAGTTCTTCAACTGGATCGGCACCATGTGGAAGGGCTCGGTTCAGTTTGATACACCGATGCTGTGGACCATGGGCTTCTTGGTCACCTTCTTGTTCGGTGGCTTGACCGGCATCATCTTGTCGGCACCACCGTTGGACTTCCACGTGTCAGACAGCTACTTCGTTGTTGCTCACTTCCACTACACCGTCTTCGGCACCGTGGTCTTCATGTTCTTTGCCGGCCTGTACTACTGGTGGCCGAAGATGACCGGCAAGATGCTGAACGAGAAGATCGGCAAGTGGCACTTCTGGCTGCTGTTCATTGGTTTCCAAGTGACGTTCCTGATTCAGCATTGGTTGGGTGTTCAAGGAATGCCACGTCGGTATGGCGATTACCTTCCAGCTGACAATTTCGAGGTGTTCAACCAGATTTCAACGGCTGGAGCAGTGCTACTGAGTATTTCGATGCTGTTCTTCTTCTGGAACGTCATCACAACCACGAAGAACGCACCAAAGGTCACAGTTGATGACCCTTGGGGTTGGTCAAGTTCATTGGAGTGGGCAACTTCTTGCCCACCACCGCGCCACAATTTCGTTGCGCTTCCTCCAATTCGCTCAGAGCGCCCAGCGTTCGATCTCCACTATCCAGAACTCTCGGATACACCAACGCAGATGAGCAAGCCGGCAGCAGTTGGGAGCGGCCACTAATGAAGATTGAAGGCAAGCTCTTTGCTTATGGCACGCCGTTTTTCTTTATCGTGGCGTTCATCTACAACTACGTGTCACATGATCCAATCGGCACCACTGTATTGGCGATGTGTGGTGGTTTGACTGCGCTCGTTGCGTTCTATGTTCTCTACACGGCTAAGCGCGTGTTCCCACGCCCAGAGGATCGCGGCGAAGCAAATATTGATGAAGCCGATCCAGAATATGGCTTCTTCAGCCCGCATTCATGGTGGCCATTGATGATTGGTTTTGGAACAACCGTGGTCGTCCTTGGTTTAGTCTTCGCAGTCTGGTTGACCGCACTTGGAGCATTCGTGCTCGTGATCGCACTGGTTGGTTGGCTGTTTGAGTACTACCGCGGAAACTTCGCCCAGTAGTTACCCACGAATTGAGAAGGGTCGGCGCCAATGGCACCGACCCTTCTGCTTTATTGAAATGCCGTGGGGGTCTTAGGACCTGACTGGGGAAAACGTCACTATGGCTACAACTGCCCAGCAAGCGGCCAGCACAATCGCTCCTATGGCGCCAAACACCTCGATGGCAGTGATGTTGGTGGTTTGACCAAGTACAGCAGTTGACAGGGTGAGAGCACCGATAGGGAAGACCAGTCCCCACCACCCAGGCTGGATTGGGGCAGTGCCCGTCTTGCGAATGCCCCTGAAGGCGATGAGGGCGTAGAGCGACCACCACAGACCAAAGCCAAGACTAAGCGCGCTGGCCATGACTCCGAAGGCTGAAGGGACTTGGAGCCAGTCGATCGTCGTTGCAGTTGCGGATTGCTGAAGTCGGATCGCGCCCAGGCCGATCAAGCCTGCTGGGGCTAGGGGAATCCATAAACCCGTGGCCAACGGGCCCAAGAATGGGCTCCCCAACACCATGCGCGCCACGAACAGACTGAACATACCTAGGAAGAGCAACAAGCCAAGGCCGTAGAACGCAAAGCCAATAATGAGGAGTAGCTCTGAGGCGCCAAGGTTGGCTTCGATGATCGGGGCCAATGCCACTGGGATCAGCAGGTTCATGACAGGGGGGATGAGCCACCCGCCGTGAATGTCATTCATCTGCAGATCAGTTTGCATGATGGCCAGCGCCCAGGTGAGTGAAAAGACGATGACCAGCAGGGCGCCGATAGTCAAGAGAATGCCTGCGATCCAAAGCGATAGGCCCGCTAACACCAGCTCAGGGCCCACACGCCCCCACGCTGCTGAGAGCACGAGTAGCCCGGCGGGCAAGGTCGCCAGCATGGGCCCTGCGGTGGGGTTGGAGATCTCCTTCATCAAGGCCAAACGGTCGCGAAAGCGCCTGAGATAGCGCGGGAGCAGGATCACGCCAAGCAGGCTGGCTACAAGGAGCCCCACTGCGCTAGCGACGTTCAACCAGTCGGCATCCCCCGTTGAACCTTCGGTTGACAGCACAAGCGCAAGAGCGCCTGTGCCCATCACAGAGCCATACCAAGCGGGGTGTTGTGGTTGAGCAAATGCCATAACAGCAACCTATCGAAACGAGGCAATGAAGAAGGCCCCCAACATGTGTTGGGGGCCTTCTTCATTGATGCTTTGACACTTAACGTTCGTTCTGTTGCTCTGCATTCGTGTCGGCCATTCCAGGATGGTGCAACACACCACCATGGAACGTGCTGATCTGATCGGCATCTTCGTAAGCATGAAGCGGTGCTTCGAGCTCGGAACCATGCGCTGCGTGCGCCTGACCGGCTTCAATTTCTGCAGCCGATGGCAGCGGCACATTTTCACCGTAGAAGAAGTGGCTGAGCTTTGAACGGCGGTTTTGGCTCTTGTACTTCTTGTTCTTCACACCATCGATATCGGTCTTCTGTGGAGCTGGGAGAGGAGCGACATCGTTCTTACTGGTGATGACTGCGAGTTCCTTAACCGACAGTGGCTCATGCGCTTCGATGAATTCACCGTGTGGCAGGCGCAAGATGCGGCCAGCTTCGTACCCGTGCAGCAACTTTTCGCGATCACGACGCTGTAAGCCCAGGCAGATGCGACGAGTTAACACGAACATCAACGGTGGCAATACGAAGTACGAGATACGCAAGGCCCAAATAATGGAGTTGAACGACATATTGAATGCAGACGCGATCAAGTCGTTACCGCCACCGATGAACAGCAGCAAATAGAAGGTGATTGCCATGACTCCAAGACCGGTACGGGTAGGAGCATTGCGTGGGCGATCAAGGAGATGATGCTCGCGCTTGTCACCGGTGACCCATGCTTCAATGAATGGGTACGCACCTAGTGCTGTGAAGATGATGCCCGGAATGATCACAGCTGGAACAAGGACGTTCCACGACAGCGTGAACCCAGCAATTGTGCTTTCGAGGTTCGGCATCGTTCTTAATGCACCATCAAGCCAACCGATGTACCAGTCAGGCTGGGTTGCCGCGCTGACTTGATCTGGGACGTATGGGCCGAAGGACCAAATTGGGTTAATGGTGACCAGACCACCGATCAAGGTGATGATGCCAAAGACGATGAAGAAGAAGCCACCTGCTTTTGCCATGTAGACCGGCATCAATGGGTAGCCCACAACGTTGTCGTTGGTGCGACCAGGCCCAGGGAACTGGGTGTGCTTTTGGGTGAACACCATAATCAAGTGAACAGTGACCAAGGCCAAGATCAACCCTGGAATCAGCAGGATATGGATTGCATAGAGCCGCGAGATGAAGTCGGTCCCAGGGAATTCACCGCCAAAGAGCAGGAAAGCTCCCCACGTACCAATAACTGGGATTGACTGCACAATGCCGCGAGCAATCTGAAGGCCCGTGCCGGAAAGAAGGTCATCTGGAAGTGAGTATCCCGAGAAGCCTGCTCCCAAGCCCAAGGTCACCAACACCACACCGATAATCCAGTTGAACTCACGTGGCTTACGGAATGCACCAGTGAAGAACACGCGGAACATGTGAACCGACATCGACGCAACAAAGATCAACGCTGACCAGTGGTGCATCTGGCGAATCAACAAACCGCCACGCACATCGAAGGAGATATCCAGCGTGGAGGAATATGCCTCGGACATCTGGATGCCCTTAAGAGGCACGTATGACCCGTCATAGATGACTTCAACCATTGAAGGCTTGAAGAACAGGGTGAGATAGGTACCTGTCAGCAGCACAACGAGGAATGAATACAGGGCAATCTCACCGAGCATGAACGACCAGTGATCAGGGAATACCTTGCCAAGGTTGCGTGCTAAGAACTTATTGCTTCCTAATCGTTGATCAACGTAGGTTGCTGCGCTTGCACCTTTTGTTTCGATAGGGCTTGTCGTACTCATCCACGCTCCCAGAAACTAGGTCCGACTGGCTCTGCAAAATCAGCGAGAGCTACCAGGTAGCCCTCATCGTCTACACCGATTGGCAACTGCGGCATATTGCGCGCTGCCGGCCCAAAGACTACCGCCCCAGCATTGGCCAAGTCGAAGGTCGACTGATGGCAAGGGCACAGGAGGTGATGGGTGCGTTGTTCGTAGAGGGCGATTGGGCAACCCACGTGCGTGCAGATTTTGGAGTAGGCCACGATGCCTTGGTAATCCCAACCATCGCCTTGTTGGGCAACAATTTCCGATGGATCCATACGCACGAGGATGATCGCTGCTTTGCCGCGCGCATTGAGGTTTTGGTCATGATGCTGAACTTCACGCAAACTGGCTGGTACAGCTGAGACCAAGCCACCGACAGGGAGATCTTCAGGCTTGACGAAGAGCTGAGGCCCGGTGAGGAGATCCTCTTCGTTTGCTGGAGTGTCAACAACGATGCGTTCGCCCTTGCGCCAGATGGTGTGCGAAAGAATCTCATCTGGGCTTTCTTTCCCGCTCAGACCACCGCTCCAAAGATCGCGAAGCAGGAACAAGGCAGGAATTGGGAACAGCGCCATCGCGCCGATCAACGTGCGACGAATGATCGGATAGCGAACAAAGCCCGACTCTTCTTTGCCACGCTCGTAGTTGGCTGCAGCTTCTGCCGTTGCATCAGCAGGTGAGGTCATTTCATGGCGCATCTGCACCACTTCGACATCGGGCATCAATTTCTTAGCCCACTGAATCGCGCCAGCGCCAATGAGGAAAATCGACAGGCCACTGGTCAGACCCAGCATGATGTTGAGAAGTCCAACTTCACCGAACACTGGGATATACACCACGGTGTCTTTATCGATCGTGACAAACGAAACGATGAAGGCGATCACCAAAACAATGGACAGCAAAAACATGCTGGCGACTTGCCGCTCAGCGCGCTTAGCGGCCTTTGGGTTGGTGTCCGCTGCCCGAAGTACGTGCGGAACGTCAGCCACAGGGGAGTGGCCTAATTTTGCCGGCTGTGAGCCGTGCGGAGTGATGTCGGTCATCGCGCCTTAATTCCGATCCAGATGGCAGCTCCGATGAGAGCTGCGAAAACTGCGGTCCACAAGAACAAGCCTTCAGTTACCGGGCCAAGTCGACCAAGGTCGAGTCCTCCTGGGCTTGAAGCATTCTGGAGGTCGTCAATGTAGGCCAGGATTTTTTTCTTGTCGTCCACAGGCAAGGTGCCGTCACTGAAAACTGGCATGTTCTGTGGGCCGGTGATCATGGCCTCGTAAATTTCAGTTGGTGTTGCCTGCATGAGGTTTGGTGCGTACTTACCTTGAGTCAGTGCACCACCTTGGCCTGCAGCCTGGTGACATTGAGCGCAGTTCGTGCGAAAGAGAACGCCACCTTGTGCAACATCGGCACCTTCAAAATCGATCTGTTCCGCAGTTGGGATGGCAGGGCCAGGGGCCAAAGAAGCCACATATGCAGCCAGCGCTGCAACTTGCTCTTGCGTATACGTGTTGGCCTTAGCTACTGCCTGGGCACCAGGAGCAGCCATTGGCATACGCCCAGTGGACACCTGGAAGTCAACCGCTGCTGCACCAACACCGATCAGCGTTGGCCCATTTGCGGAGCCTTGGGCTTCCATGCCATGGCAAGAGGAACACCCGGCAAGGTAGAGCTTCTTGCCTTCTTCGACCTGAGTTTGGGAACTCGCTGATGCTTGTGCCGGTTGCACATTCGCGATGGCTGCGTAGCCGCCACCAACCGCGACGAGCGCGGCAAGTAACAGGCCAAGTGCAACCAGTGGATTGCGCCGACGTGCGGCCAGGAACTTCACTCGCTGGGACCTTTCCTTGTTTGAGTACTGCAGGAGGGAAAGTGAATGGGATTACTTGAGGATGTAGATCATGAAGAACAGACCGATCCACACGACGTCAACAAAGTGCCAGTAGTACGAGGTGACGATGGCACGGGTGGCCTGATCATGGGTGAAGCGCTTAGCCACGTAGGTCGTTGCCAAGACGAAGAGGAAGGCAACCAAACCGCCGGTCACGTGAAGTCCGTGGAAACCGGTAGTCAGATAAAAGGCGCTTCCGTACGCACTTGACGAAAGGGTGAGGCCTTCGCGCACCAAAACTGTGTATTCGGTGATCTGACCGGCCATGAAGAACGCGCCCATGAGGAACGTGATGATGAACCAACGGCGCAACATCTTGACGTCACCACGTTCAGCAGCGAACACACCAAGCTGGCAGGTCACCGAGGACAACACCAGCACGGTCGTGTTGATGCTGGCGAACGGGATGTTGAGCAGCGCGGTCTCGTTGGCCCAAAGCTCAGGATTCACCGCCCTCAGGGTGAAGTACATGGCGAAGAGTGCAGCGAAGAACATGAGTTCGCTGGACAGCCACACGATGGTGCCAATCGACACCATGTTGGGGCGATTCGCCGGAGCGTGTGTGTATGCGGAGGGAACGGTTGCGGTTGCCACAGGGCGAGTCTGGCAGATCGCCGCTGCGAATGCTCCCTGACCCCGGTCTATTTAGTTAGGGATTCGTCACATTTTTTTGCCGGGGTGCCCGAAGGGGTGGATTTGGGTCCGTGCGGCTACAGTTCACGGGTGACTTCAGCACCTGCCCCACGCCCACTTCGCGTCCTGGTTTATAGCGATGATCACGCTGTTCGACGCGATGTCCTGCTGGCCCTAGGTAAGCGCCCAGTGCCAGGGCTCCCAGAGGTGACCTACCTCGAAGTGGCCACTGAGCCAGCCCTCATCGCGGCAGCAGATGCCGGCGGTATCGATCTGTTCATCCTTGATGGGGAAGCAACCCCAGCTGGTGGCATGGGAATCTCACGTCAGTTGAAAGACGAGATCTACGAATGCCCGCCGATACTGGTGCTGATCGCCCGTGCCCAAGATGCATGGTTGGCAACCTGGTCCCGCGCTGATGCAGTTGCTGCGCACCCCATCAATGCCATTGATCTAGCGATGCGCGTGGGCGAGCAGTTGCAGCGCCGGGTCGCTCGCGCAAGTTAATTTTCCGTGAGCACCGATCCCACCTGGTCGCAATTGCTTGGTGCATTGGTCGCAGGTCAGGAACTTTCTCCAGAGCAGTGCTCATGGGCCATGCAACGCATGCTGGCCGGCGAGGCAACTGATGCGCAGATTGCCGGTTTTGTTATCGGCATGCGAGCTAAGGGCGAAACTTCAAACGAAGTGAGCACCCTCGTTGCCGAAATGGCCAAGCATGCGAACACTTTCACCACAGAGCTACCAGCCATGGACATTGTTGGTACAGGTGGAGATCAAGCCAACACAGTCAATATCTCAACGATGACAGCATTGGTCGTTGCTGCTAGTGGAATCCCAATCGCCAAGCACGGCAATCGCGCAGCATCATCACAAACAGGCACGGCGGATGTGCTTGAAGAACTTGGCGTTGCAATTGAGCTCACGCCTGAACATGTGAAGCAATGTGTTGATCACGTTGGTATTGGATTCGCCTTTGCGCCACGCCATCACCCCGCGATGCGCCATGTAGGGTCCGTGCGAAAAGAGCTTGGTATTCCTACGGTTTTCAACATCCTTGGGCCGCTATCTAATCCTGCAGGCACAAAAGCGATGCTGCTCGGTGTTGCAGATATTCAGCGTGCACCAGTGATCGCTGAAGTGCTCGCAGCTCGCGGCGTGCGCGCGCTTGTGGTGCGAGGTGATGACGGCCTTGATGAGCTTTCTACAACCACGACATCAACCGTTTGGGATGTTACTGGTGGCAGTGTTGTAAAAACCTCGTTCGATCCAACTGCGCTTGGATTGAACGCAGTGAATCCATCAATGCTTGTTGGTGGCGATCGCGTACGCAATGCATCACTTCTTCGCCAAGCAATGGGTGTCGATGTCATCGATAATGGCCAGGCAGAACGAATCACTGCGATTCAGGATGTTGTTGCCCTGAATGCGGCAGCAGCACTCGTTGCGTACGACTCGCTCAGCGATATTGGTTTAGCGGGCACACTTCAGGAGCGCGTCGCTGCAAAACTTCCTCAGGTTCGTGAAGTTCTCAGCGGTGGCGCTATTGCCGAAGTGTTGACGAGATGGATTGCTTTGAGTCAAGAACTCAGCCTCAAGCAATAGTGCGAATTCTCGTTACCGCATCCATTGCGGGACCGATCGGACGCAATGATGGCAAACCAGAATCAACCTGGAGTACGGCCGTGTGTGCCGCTTTTCTGGCTGAAATGAGCTGATTCATTAAATGTCCACCGCAGTGCACTGGCATGGATAGGGCCGCGCTCGTGCGTACAAGGCGAACGCCAGGTTGATCGATCCAATCGGCGATTGCTGCCGTTTCCTCGGTCAGTACCTCGTGCATCCCAGCATCAGATGTCGCAATCAGGGAATCAACGATTGGAAGTGGGTCGATGCCGGGATCGGCAATAGCTGCGCCAGCCAGGCGCCCGTAGCGAATCACGTGAATTTCCCAGCCGCCACTAGCAGTTGGGCATGCGGCGACGAGTTCTTCAATCTGACATAACTGGCCTAAGCGATGCAGTCGAACACTTGACTGAGCCAACATGGTTAAGCGATCACGCCACATCGCGGCGTCCTCGAAACGTTCTTGGGTACTCAGGAATTGCAAGTGCGCAGTGATTGATTCGGTGATCTCTCGCAAATCTCCGGCCATTGCGCGAGAGGCGCGGGCAACCTCGCTTTCATGCGGTTCGTAAGTTCCCTGACAGGGCGCAACGCATCGACCAAGATCAAAGCGGCCACAGCCACGTGCGGCCGATGTGTTTACTACTGCAATCTTGCGAAACTTGGTTGTGCAGGTGCGAATGTTAAACACCCAGTTCAGAGTTTCAAGTGCGTTTTGCGCTGCATGTCGACCGCTGAAAGGTCCAAATGCCAACGTGTTGTCATCCTTAGGTGTGCGCACAATAGTGAAACGAGGAACGGCTTCGCTGGTCAGGGTGATCCATGCTTGCGACACAGGTTTTTTCGAACGCACGTTATAGCGTGGCTGCTCACTGGAGATGAGACGCAATTCGCGCACGCGAGCTTCGAGAACACTTGCGCACACAATTGGTTGAACTTGTGTTGCAATGCCAACCATTTCATTGATGCGGCGTCGAGTTTCACCTGCAGTGAAGTAGTTGCGCACTCTTGCTTGAATGTTTTTCGACGTTCCAACATACAAGGGCGAACCTTGAGCATCACGAAACACATACACACCAGGCTTTGAGGGTAAACCCTTTGCTAGGTAATGTTTTTCACGTTGCTTGACGGTGACACGAGAAGTAAATGCTTTGAGTTCTTCAAGTGTGTTCACGCCAAGATTTGCTATGCGTTCTATGAGTCCGTGCAACACGTCAACAGTTGCACGAGCATCATCAAGTGCGCGGTGTGTTGGGGTTGTGGGTGAGTGGAAGTGTGCGGCAAGTGTGCCGAGTTTGCAGTTCGGAACTTCGTCACGTTGCAAAGCAACACGCGCTAACCGTGCGGTGTCGACTACTTGAGGTTTAGGCCACGCGAGATCTTGCTGCACGCAGGCAGCAGTGAGAAAGCCAATATCAAATGGCGCATTATGTGCAACGACAACCGCATCGCCGATGAATTCAAGAAGTGACGGCATGACTGCTCGAATAGTTGGCGAGCTTGCAACGAGCGAATCAGTGATTCCAGTGAGTGCTGCGATGAACGGTGGAATAGCAACTTGGGGATTCACCAATGTTGCGAATTCGCCAAGAACTTCACCACCGCGGACTTTTACTGCACCAATTTCAGTGATGGCAGCGGCTTTCGGGCTGCCACCCGTGGTCTCTAAGTCGACGATGACAAAGGTGGTCTCGAGCAGGGGATGACCCAGATCCTCGGTAGCCAATTGCTCGTACACACTCATGAGGGTATGTCGCCCGTGTGACAGTGCGCGGCAGGTTCGCCACACGTGGCCATTAGGATTTAGGGGTGGCAAACACTCTTCCTGATGACAAGTCCCGGTTCCGCTGTGCCCATTGTGGCAACCTGACCCGGTTTACGGTGGTGCGCTCGTCACGCGTGCAGGAGTTCTGGCACCTAGATATGGCGGGTGTTCCTGTCATTGAAGAACGCGAAGTTCTCTCTGAAGAGGTTGAAAAGATCCAATGCCGTTGGTGCAATGCCAGCGATGCTGTTGAGATCGTGGCTCGTCCAGAATTTGGTGGTCCAGCCAGTGAAGGCCCAGGAGACGGCGGAGTCTGAGGCCAGCTGATTGTCAGACCCAGGTTTTAGCGTTCTGGGTATGAACATTGACTGTGATCTGTGCACGGCAGCCCCGCTTGCTTGCGGGGATTGCGTTGTTTCCGTTTTGTTAGGAATGCCGGAATTTTCCACACATGACGTACCGGCGATCGCTGATGAGCATGTGGCGGCGGTCACAGCCTTGGCGCATGGTGGGTTGGTTCCCCCATTGCGTCTGGTGATGGGCCCGGGAAATGGTCCAAATATCGGCGCGAAGCGGCGGGCCGGATAGCCCTTCGTGTTACCGTCGTAGCGTTCTGAACAGAGAAAAATGCTGGTTTAGGGCATGCGGGAACGGCCCGCAGGTGGCAGGCGTCTTACCCAAGATGTTTCACACCGGCGCACGCGAGGAAGGTCTTGTCTTGGCTCACCAACGACATCGTGGACTTGCCGCGTTCCTAGGAGCCGTCATCACGCTTGGCAGCATTGTTTCCATCTCGGCGACTTCAGCGAGCGCAGAGCCGGGGAACTTGGCAGCTGTTCGCAATCATGTGATGGATCTGCAAGCCAAGGCAGAGAGCGCAACTGAGCGTTTCAACGAGGCGCAGGGTCGCCTCAATGATGTCAATGCCACCCTGGCGGTTCTCAAATCTAAGGCTGCCCGTCAACAATCTGAACTCAACGCAGTACGTGGGTCTGTTGATAACTTGGCTCGAGCCACGTATATCGGCGGAGGCCTTGATAGTTCGCTGCAGATTTTGCTCGCGGATGATCCAAGTCAGTTCCTGTCTCAGGCTGCGGCAGTTGATCAAGTCGCGAAAGCTCAGTCGGCTTCAATTCGACGCACCCAAACTGCACGGCTTCGTCTCGCGCAAACCCAGGCTGAGATGGCTGCCAAAGAAAAAATTGCCCAAGGCAATCGCAATGAGATGGCCTCAGCCAAACGTGAAGCCGATAAGCAACTTGCTGCAGCAAGTGCTGTTCTTGCTGGTCTACAGGCTGAAGAACGCCAGCGTCTTGCTGCAATAGCTGCCAAAGCTAAAAAGGCTTCCCAAGCAGCGGCTAAGAAAGCAAAGCGTCAAATTTCAACTCGGCCAATTCCAGGTGTGAATCCTCGCGCCTCCAAGGCAGTGCGCTACGCGTTATCCAAAGTTGGCAATAGATATGTGGCAGCGCGATCTGGCCCCACAACCTTTGATTGCTCAGGTTTAACGATGGCCGCATGGCGGCAGGCAGGTATTTCGCTGCCGCACTACAGCTACTCGCAGTACAGCAAGGCGCGAAAAATTCCGTTGAGTCAGGCCAAGCCAGGTGACCTCGTGTTCTACTTTGGCGGCAGTGTTCACCACGTCGGTATGTATATCGGTGGCGGTAAAATGGTGCATGCAGCGAACCCAGGAGATGGTGTGGTCATTACTCCGGTGTTGGGCCCTTGGTACCGCACCTACTTCACCGGTGTGGGTCGCGTTCTCTAAATCGGTGTGTCAGCGTGAGTACAGCTGATCAATGGCTTCTTGGTAATTGCGCATCACCACTGAGCGCTTCAATTTCAGCGATGGCGTGATGTGACCGTCAGCTTCGGTCCAATCGTGATCCAAAATCACAAATTTCTTAATTGCTTCTGCATGTGACACAGCTGAGTTGGCGTCGTCGACCGCGCCTTGGATTTCAAGAATGAGATCTGGATCGTTGATGTAGTCAGCCACAGTTCCACCAGCTGGCTTTCCATGTGCTGCAAGCCAGGCGGGAAAAGCTTCTTGGTCGATCGTGATGATTGCAGCGATATATGGCTTGGCTTCACCAACAACCAAACAATTCGATACCAACCAATGTGCACGAATGCGGTCTTCAAGCACTGCAGGTGCAACGTTCTTGCCACCTGCAGTGACGATGATTTCTTTCTTGCGGCCGGTGATTGATAAGAAGCCTTCATCGTCAAGGGTTCCAATGTCACCAGTGTGGAACCAGCCGTCTGCGGTAAACGCATCTGCAGTCGCACGTTCATTGTGCAGATAGCTTGTAAAGATCTGACCGCCCTTAGCCATGATTTCACCATCTTCGGCAATGCGAATCGTGGTACCTGGCATCGGAGTACCGACCGTGCCGATCTTCACGGCATTTGGATGATTAGCAGCAATTGCTGATGTGGTTTCCGTGAGCCCGTAGCCTTCAAATACTTCAAGACCAATACCGCGGTAGAAGTGGCCAAGCCGCGTGCCCAAGGGCGCGCCACCAGAAATTGCGTACATCACCTCACCACCCATTGCGGCACGAATCTTCTTGTACACCAACAGATCGAACAGTTTGTGCTTAAGGGTGAGTGCGAGTGGATGCGATCCGCTCTCGATTCCCTCGCTATGGCGAATTGCTACAGATACTGCTGTGTTAAAGATTTTGCCCTTTCCATCGTTCTGGGCTTTTTGTGCTGCAGTGTTGTAGACCTTTTCGAAGACTCGTGGAACAGCGAGAATGAAGGACGGCTTGAATTCTTGAAGTTCAGGAACCAATGTTGCGGTATCCGAACAAAAGCCCATCACTGTCCGACATTTCACTGCAGCAAGTTCGATGATGCGTCCGAACACATGTGCAAAGGGTAGGAAAAGCAGTGTCGAGGAACTCTCGTCTCGCAAGATGTGTCCGAAGGCCTCAATTGCCCCATCGACTTCAAAGACCCAGTTGCCTTGTGTTAGAACACAACCCTTTGGTCTGCCGGTTGTTCCAGACGTGTAGATGATGGTCGCAGTGTCGCTGAGTTGCACGCGCTGTTGGCGTTCATCAAGTTGCTCATCTGAAATATTTGAACCGACCTGCTTAAGAAATGCGATGCACCCATCATCGATCACAAGCGAGTGAGTGACCTGAGGCAGTGACCCCGCAATTGGCTCAAAGAGCTGCTTGAGTTTTTCACCTTCCAAGATGATTGCTACCGCGCCAGAGTCTTCCAAGATCCACTGCACTTGATCAGCAGACGATGTTTCGTAAATTGGCACACTTGCTGCACCGGCATAACCGATTGCATAGTCGAAAAGTGTCCACTCGTAACGTGTGCGTGACATCAATGCGATGCGCTGTCCAAACTCCACCCCAATAGCCATGAATCCTTTAGCGATAGCCCGGACTTCATCGTGGAATTGCGCACAGGTCACGTCTGTTAACAAGAAACCTTCGCGAACACGAAATGCAACACGATCGGGATGGCTCAGCGCATTGGCAATGATGTGACTTGCCAGATTCGGGGCGCTTGGGGAGTCCGCCGGGCCAGGTGAGGAGTACTCCTGCAGCATGGGTGACTCCTCATTTCGTGGGCTAGGCAGCCCATTGAATTTGATAGCTGTCACCGTACGCGATCCCCAGAGTCATGTGCAGGTGATCTCGTGGCATTGTGACCTCGTGGTTTCCATCCATGTCGTGTCTGACGTTCACGGTGCAGCTGCTGCCCTTGCCCGGGCCGCGGTCGGAAGTGACGTGTTTGTTTGTCTAGGCGACCTGATTTTGTACCTCGACTATGAGGATCCATCCCAAGGAATTTACGCCGAACTCTTCGGCGAGGAGCATTCCCGTGCCTACATCACAGCCCGAACAGCGGGTCGTTTTGAGGATGCGCGGGAACTGAGCGCTGCAGCCTGGGCACGCCTTGGCATTGTTGATCCGCAAGACCGAAGGCTTGCGATGGAATCACATATTCGTAAGCAGTACGAGGCGATGTTTGCTACGATGCCGCAACCAGCACTGATGACATATGGCAACGTTGATTTGCCTGCACTGTGGGATGAATATCGCAAGCCTGGCCATCGCCTCGTTGATGGGGAAGTCATTGATGTTGATGGGCTGAAGATGGGTTTCGTTGGCGGCGGGTTAATTAGCCCTATGCGTACGCCGTATGAGATTGAACCCGAGGTCTATGCCGCCAAGTTTGGTCAGCTCGGGCCTGTTGATGTGTTGTTTACCCACATCCCGCCCCAGATACCTGAGTTGACTTACGACGTGGTCGCGCGGCGCTTTGAGTTGGGTAGTAGGGCCATCAATGCTTACATTGAACGAGTTCAACCACGTTTTCATTTATTTGGGCACGTGCATCAGCCGCTCAGTCGCCGAACTCGAATTGGACGTACTGAATGCATCAACGTTGGGCACTTCCATGCCAAGAAAGTTCCGTATGTTCTAGAACTGGAGAAAACTCGTGGCTGACCGGACTGAATCGACCATCATTATCAACGCTTCTGTGGCCGCCATTACCGAAGTTATTGCAGATCTTGAGGCATATCCACAATGGAGTGAGGGGATTACCTCAGTCGAAGTGCTGAAGTCGCAGGAGAATCGTCCAGTCGCAGCGCGGTTCATCCTGGATGTTGGCATCATTAAAGACACATATGAACTTGCCTATACCTGGAAACCGGAGTTGGTCGAGTGGCATCTTGTCGACGCGACAGTGCTGTCTTTGATGGACGGCTCCTACCAGTTGCGAGACTTGGGCGATGGTTCAACTGAGGTCGCCTATGCGCTCACGGTTGACATTAAAATCCCAATGTTGGGAATGCTGAAGCGCAAAGCTGAAAAAACCATAATTGACACAGCACTCAAAGGCTTAAAAGCTCGAGTTGAGCAGGCATGACACTTTTGTTAGTGAGTGGCGCTGGCGGCTCAGGTGTCACCACTGTTGCTCAAGGAATTGCTCGCGTACTTCGCCAAGAGGGGCAAACGACTGCTGAAATCACATCGGCGCTTGCGGCACCGCTTGGTTCATCGCAGGTGTGGTCTGACGCAGTTGCAACCTTTGGCGTATGGCTAAAAGGTCTTGGGTCATCTGCGCTTTCGTCTAACGAAATTGAAGGTCTCATCGGCATTAATGAACTGCTTACGGGTGTCATGGTTGCTGATGCAGTTGGCAACTCGAATATTGATGTTGTGGTCTGGGATATGGGCTCTACTCGTGAAGCATTGCGTACCCTTCAGCTTCTCGACACCATTCCGGTACTCCTAGATCGATTACTCACTGGCCCTGCGGCCGCGCAACTCTCTGCACCTAATCCCGATGAACTTATTGCTGCCTGGTACGGACTCGTCACACATGTAGGTGCTGCGCGCGATGCTGTCAGCACAGCCCAAAGTGTGCTTGTTGGTACGTCGCATGATGCCGACGTGCTGGTTGAATCGAGTGGCACATTGCGACTATACGGATGCACGCCCGCGGCCATTGTGCTCAACAAAATGCCGGTGTTGACCAAGAAAGATGCAAAAGTAAAGCGTCGCGCACTTAACGAATGTGTTGAACAAGTAGATCGCATTGGCGTGCCGGTAGTGATGTTGCCCGACCGCTCCCAAGGTTCGCCAAAACCAGCCAAGGTTGCCAAATGGCTTGGTCCCCTCAGCGATGTATTGATGGCTGACACCAGTGCGTCAGATGACTTCTGGGTCATGCGTGAAACGAAAAAGGGTTACGCGCTGAGCGTGCACCTTCGGGCCGGTGCTGATGTGCAGGTTGGGCGCCGGGGTGATTTTGTGTTAGTCGTGTGCGACGGATATAGACGACAGCTTGAACTCCCAGCAGTGCTCAAGCGCTGCACGATTAGAGGTGGGGGGATGGTTGGTTCGTCACTGGTGATGAAGTTTGAGCCAGATCCAAAAGTGTGGCGGGAGCAATCATGAGTGGCAGCAAACCTTGGTGGTTTTCTGGAGAAGAACCTCCGAGTAGCACTTTTGACTTAGGTGGCATTGCAAGCAGTGCGCAACAAATCATCGAGTGGGCGCGCGATTCACTTTTGACCACGCACCAAGCACATCTCAATCCTGCAGATCATCCGACATGTTTGCTCTGCAAGGCAATGCAGTTATTCCAACAGTCGCCCAATGCGTCAGAGACTCATGATGATGAGCCGTTTACTTGGATCGACCTAGACCCGCCAAAATGATGTCGACCTAGACGACGGCTCCGTTATCGTCGTCGTCCTTGCGTTCATCTGAATGGCGAGCAATCAAGGTGACAAAGCCAATGGCTGATGCGGCCACCGCAATACCTGAAATAAATTTTCCCCAGCCAAAGATGTTCGACAGCAACAACATCACGGGTCCACCGAGTGCGCCTGCCCAAGCAAATCGCGCGATTGGATGTGAGGGGAGTGCGAGTGGACCTGGATCGGGAGCTTGGAATTCTTCATGAGTGTCATCGAGCAGTGCTTCGATAAAGACATCGTCTGAGTCCGTCTCGTGTTCGGGCACGGGTTCAACGGGCGTGGCGGGAGGCGTGATGAAGGTATGGCGCACTAAATGAGGATCTTGGGAAAGATCGGCAACGATCGCGGCCCATGCTGCCTGCTCGTCGGGCACGCCGGAGTTCGTGCTCACGGATGACTGCCGAACTGAACGTTCATGGCGATAGTCTGCCACTTCAAGGGCAACGGCCCCTGAAGCGTTGGTAGGAGTGGTTGTCGGTGATGTACTGGTTCTTTAAGTACTTGATCATTGGACCTTGGCTGCGCATTTTGTTTCGCCCTTGGGTTGAAGGCCTTGAAAATGTGCCCAAAGAAGACGCCGCCATCATGGTCAGCAATCACGTATCGTTTTCGGACTCTTTTTTCTTACCCCTTGTAGTTCCTCGCCATATCGCCTTCCTTGCCAAGAGTGAGTACTTCACTGGCAAGGGCATCAAGGGGTGGTTGACCAAATCCTTCTTCGCCGGGGTGGGGCAGGTTCCAATCGACCGATCAGGTGGGCGGGCAAGCGAGGCCGCTTTGCGTACAGCACAGCGAATTTTGCGGGGCGGTGGTTTGCTGGGCATTTACCCAGAAGGCACTCGTTCACCCAATGGCACGTTGTTTCGTGGTCGTACAGGTGTGGCACGCATGTCCTTGGAATCACAGGTTCCTATCGTTGCGGTCGCAATGATTAATACCTACGAGATTCAGCCACCGGGGGCTATCAAGCCAAGCCTGGGGCGCGTTGGTATCCGGATCGGTGCGCCGATGGACTTCAGCCGGTATTACGGGCAAGAAGAAGATCGCTTCATTCTTCGCTCGGTCACTGATGAGGTGATGTACGCAGTGCAAACCCTTTCAGGGCAGCAGTACGTCGATATCTATGCCACCAAGGCTAAGGAGCTCATCGCACGGGGTCTGCCTGCAGATGCATCCAATGTTGGGTCCCAAGACGACTAACTAGATAACCCTTGAAGAGTCGTGTACGGTTGTCTGTGACAGCGGTTACATTGCCCGGTCGGTTTGGCCGGCGAAGGGAGCACCTCATGCGCGTTGGAGTCCTCACTGGCGGAGGCGACTGCCCAGGTTTGAATGCTGTGATCCGCGGAGCGGTTCGCCGAGGCGTTACTGACTATGGCTATGAATTCGTGGGTTTCCGCGATGGATGGCGTGGTCCCCTCGAAGGTGTCACCATGCCGTTGGATATCGCAGCAGTGCGCGGCATCTTGCCGCGAGGAGGCACGATCCTTGGCTCATCACGTACCAACCCGATCAAGGTTGAAGGTGGCATCGAGCGCATTGAGAAGAACCTCAAAGAAATGGGCATTGACGCATTGATCGCCATTGGTGGCGAAGACACCCTCGGTGTTGCCACCAAACTCACCGAACACGGTTTCCACGTGGTGGGTGTACCGAAGACCATCGATAACGATCTCAGCGCCACGGACTACACCTTCGGCTTTGATACCGCGGTCACTATTGCAACCGAAGCCATTGACCGATTGCACACCACGGCGGAATCACATCACCGCATTTTGATTTGTGAAGTCATGGGGCGCCATGCTGGATGGATTGCGTTGCACGCAGGCATGGCCGGCGGCGCCAATGGCATCTTGATCCCAGAAGTTCCGTTCGATATGGACGAAGTCGTGGGCTGGGTTGAGTCACGATTCAAGGCCAGTTATGCACCAATCATTTGTGTTTCTGAAGGCGCATTGCCAATTGGTGGAGACTTGGTCACCAAGGACCAGACCCTTGATGCGTTTGGCCACGTCAAGCTCTCAGGCATTGGCGAATGGCTAGCAACTGAGATCGAAGCTCGCACTGGTCATGAAGCTCGCACCACGGTGCTTGGTCACATTCAGCGTGGTGGCACGCCAACGCCGTTTGACCGCGTATTGGCTACTCGCTTTGGCCTGAATGCAATTGAAGCGGTCAAGGATGGCGACTGGGGCAAGATGGTCGCTCTATCGGGCACCGACATTGTTCGTGTTCCTCTTGAGGCTGCAACGGGCGTCCTGAAGACCGTGCCACTTGAGCGTTATGTGGAAGCGTCAGCGTTCTTCGGGTAATCCCGAGGATTTCGCAGCGGCGTACCTGCAATACCCTTACCACCATGACGGCTCCCAATTCACAGGTTTCTTCGGCATTGCAGTGGCCGGATTTGCCTGCGTATCAGCAGCCGCCTTGGCCAGATGCGGCTGAATTAGCTGCGGCCGTTGCCGAACTCAGCGTGTTGCCGCCATTGGTATTCGCTGGTGAGTGCGATCAACTGCTTGATCGGTTGTCTGCAGCAGCGCTCGGTAATGCCTTTGTGCTCATGGGTGGCGATTGTGCTGAGACTTTCGAAGCCAATACCGCCAATTCCATTCGTGCCCGCTTGCAAACTGTGCTGCAGATGTCGGTCATTTTGACCTACGCCGCATCAATGCCTGTAGTCAAAATGGGTCGCATGGCTGGTCAGTACTTCAAGCCACGCAGTAAGCCCATGGAAACTCGCGAAGGCGTTGAGTTGTACTCGTACTTTGGCGATGCGGTGAACTCAATTGAGTTCGACGAAGCTGGGCGTCGTCCAGATGCGCAAAATTTGGTCCGCGCCTACAACGCATCCAGTGCTGCGCTCAACTTGGTGCGTGCATTCACCCAAGGTGGTTACGCAGACCTTCGCCAGGTGCACTCCTGGAACCAAGATTTCGTACGCGACTCCCAAGCAGGGGAGCGCTACGAGGCAATGGCTGCAGATATTGATCGGGCGCTTGCATTCATGCATGCCTGTGGCGCTAACCCTGATGAGTTCCAGCGCGTTGAGTTTTACGCAGCTCATGAAGCTCTTTCGATTGATTATGAACGTGCGTTGACACGTATTGATTCACGTACCGGTTACCCATATGACGTATCAGGTCACTTTGTTTGGATCGGTGAGCGCACACGTCAACTCGATGCAGCGCACGTGCAGTTCGCAGAGACCATTCATAACCCTGTCGGCGTCAAGGTCGGGCCTACCGCAACTCCAGAGGAAGTTTTGGAAATTGCACAGCGCTTGAACCCTGATCGGGTGCCTGGTCGATTGACTTTCATCATTCGCATGGGTGCTGGAAAGATCCGTGGAACCTTGCCAGCGATTGTGCAAAAGGTTGAAGACAGTGGCATTCCAGTGGTGTGGGTCTGCGATCCAATGCACGGCAACACTCGGGAAGCGGCCTCAGGTCACAAAACTCGTTCCTTCGATGACATCATCGATGAAGTCAAGGGCTTCTTTGAAGTGCACCGCGCAATCGGTTCGCACCCTGGTGGCTTACATATCGAACTCACTGGTGATGACGTCACAGAATGCGTTGGCGGTACTGGCGGAGTTTTGGAAACCGGCCTTGGTGAGCGTTACGAAACAGCGTGCGATCCGCGCTTGAACCGTGAACAAAGCCTCGAGCTCGCGTTTCTCGTAGCCGACATGCTGTTGCAGAAGTAACGTATGCAGATCGAAACCTTTGAGGTATTCGATCGACCATTCACCGTGGTTGTAGTCGATGGCATTGTTGTCCGTGGCACGTTTGACAGGATCGCGGGAGTACGTAATGGAGTTCCATCCCAGATCAGCGAAGTCCTCCAGCGTTATCTCGAAGGGGAAGTTGACCTTTTAACGACCATTGCGGTGCAACAGCCAGGTTCGCCCTTTCGGCAACGGGTCTGGGAGTCCATGCGCGAGATTCCAGCTGGTGAAGTAGCGACATACGGTGAATTAGCCATAGATGCAGGATCACCTGGAGCTGCTCGTGCAGCAGGAACTACCTGCGGCAGTAATCAAATCGCCTTGTTCGTTCCGTGCCATCGAGTAGTCGCCAGCAATGGCATTGGTGGATATCAATTTGGTTTGGACCTCAAACAAGACTTGCTGGAGTTTGAAGCTAAATCACGCTGATAGTGACGGTACTGCCCTTGGGGACTTCAGTGCCGGCAGCAGGGTTTTGTGAATATACGCGATTGAGTGGTGTTGCCTGTCCGGCAATAACTTTGGCCTTGAGTCCCAGTTTGCGTAAGGCAGCAACAGCTTCACTTCGACGCATGTCGATCAATTTTGGTACCACGACTGGTGGTGGACCGTCAGAGACAAGCAGTTGCACACTTGTGCCTGAGTTAACGGTGGTGCCCGCAGTTGGCGTGATCGAAAGCACTCGGCCTTTTGGTTCAGTTTCTGAATAGTTACGCGTAACCGTTGTGTCTAATCCAAGTGCCGTCAGTTCAGCAGTTGCTCCAGCGAGTTTCTTGCCGACAACATCGGGAACTGCAACTGGTTGCGGCCCCTTTGAAATCAACAGGTTGATCACCGTGTCGCGTTTGACGCTTGTGCCAGCCGCAGGATCTGTCCCGGCAACGGTGCCCACGGGTGCGGTGTTATCGAAGGCTTGTGTTTGAGTGCCAATGGTGACTGGCAATCCACTGAGGGCGGTAGTTGCAGCAGCAATTGATTTTCCATGGACATCGGGAACGGTGTAACGCTCAGGTCCTTTGGAAACTGTGGCAGCAACTGCACTGTTTTCTTTAGCTCCGTCACCAGCGGCCGGATCGGTGGAGAGCACGATGTTGGCTGGCGTGGTTTCGCTGAACTGTTCGCTGGCGATTTCAAGGGACAACCCGCTGGTAGCCAGCGTTACGCGAGCCGCTTGGACAGTCTGTCCGACGACATTGGGTGTAGGGACTTTGCTTCCGAGCGAATTTGCCACAAACCAGCCCGCCAAAATCGCCACGACGATGGCGCCGATGGCAATGACTGCTGCAATGACTCGACGTGAAGCGCGCTGTGGACGTTGGGCAAACAGCCCACCTGGATTCGAGGGAGTTGTCGGTGATGATGCGCCGCCACCGGCAGCCAGACGCGCATTTGTGCTTGCATCAACAACCAACGTGGTTCGAGTGTCAGCAAACGGGCGAGGGGTTGGCAATACATTGCGCACACGTCGAACATCGCTCAAGAAATCTGCTGTGTGCTGGTAGCGCTGTCCGGCATTGCGACGGGTTGCGGTGATGACCAGCGCATCAACATCGGCTGGAATATCGGACTTGATGGCGGACGGCGGTGAAACATCCTGATTCACATGTTGGTAAGCGATGGACAGAGGACTTTCGCCTGCATGTGGCACCTGTCCCGTCACCATTTCATAGAGCAGGATGCCGGCTGCATAAATATCCGAGCGTTCGTCCGCATCACCGCGTTCTACTTGCTCAGGCGAAAGATAGGCAACGGTGCCGATGAGGACGCCTTGGGTTGCACTGGTGTTTGATGTTGCGACCGCGCGAGCTAGTCCAAAGTCCGCAACCTTCACCAGGCCATCGTCAGAAACTAAGACGTTTTCCGGCTTGATATCTCGGTGCACAAATCCAGCGGCGTGGGCCGCAGCGAGGCCTTCAAGGATGGGATCCAACATCACGAGCGCTTGCTCAGGAGTGAGTGGCCCAAAGTCGCGCATGATGTCGCGCAAGGTTCGGCCTGGTACATATTCCATCGCCAGATAGATCAGACCATCGGCTGAACCTTGGTCGAAGACCCCAACCACGTGCGGGTGAGCCAGGCGTGCAGCGGCGCGAGCTTCACGCTGAAAGCGAGCGACAAAATCAGGGTCATCGGCAAGGTGGCGGTGCATGACCTTGAGCGCAACGATGCGATCCAGGCGAACGTCGAGGGCTTCATAGACCGTTGCCATGCCGCCGCGAGCAAGTTTTGCCTGCACCAAATAGCGTCCATCGACCATTTGGCCGACGAGTGCATCAGGTTGCAGATCCATTTGGGCCAGTCTAGGTCGACGAGTGTGCCTGTGCCTGCTGCCACACGCTGCTGAAGCGGGCTCCAAGTAATTCCCGTGCCAGTGCAATTCGGCCATCAGTGCCAGTGATTTCCAGGACGGTGGTGACGCGCTCAAGTTCAGTAATCATGTGGGCGATGAGTTGATCTGCGGCCTGACGAAATTGCGGACCATCGTGTTGGCCAGCTTCGGCAACCCAGGGGATATCAGGGCGGCACCACAGAAGGGCGTCGTAATGGGAGGCGTATTCCAATGCCAGATCGTGAAGTGAGGAGTCTTGGAAATAGAGCTGGCTGTAAATCGATGTCATGGTGGTCGCTGGGTCGCACAGGATCGTGGCAGAGGGATTGTCGGTTATGGCATGAATCTCGCGATCACGCTGGACTTGCATGATTTCTCGTTGTTCACTTTGCTCTGGTGTGCGGCCATGCTCCTCAACAAAGTTACGTAAGGCTTCAGTGACCACAATGCCATTGGTACCTGCTGCCAAGGCATGGGCCAAGGTGGTTTTACCCGTGGATTCGCCACCCAACACAGCAATGCACAGTTGTATTCCCACTATGCGAGAGTAGTGCTCATGTCACACCTTGCTTATGTAGGCGTTCTGGTCTGCATTGTGTTGGGCAGCGGATGGTTGGAATTCTTTCTGCGTACGCATGTGTTGCAACGCGGATGGCGTTTTCTCCTCTGCATCATTCCTGGCCTCGTGCTCTTTCTTGCTTGGGATGCGTATGCCATTTCCCAAGGTCACTGGTTCTTTGATCTTGACCGGTTACTTGGCTGGCAGGTAATAGGTGGAGTCCCTATTGATGAAGTTTTATTCTTCATTGTGGTGCCGCTGGCTTCAGTTTTAACACTTGAAGCAGTGCGTTCGGTACGTGGTTGGTCTGTAGGAGATGAGGGCGACTCATGACCTACACCCAGCTTGGAATTGTTGCAGTGATCGTTGCTGTATTGGTTGATCTCTTTGGTTTTCGCACCAAACTCGTCACTCGGCGAGTGTTCTGGGTTTCGTACTCAATCATTTTCATTTTCCAACTCATGACCAATGGCGTGCTGACTGGTTTTCGCATCGTTCGCTATTCAGGGGACGCAATCATCGGTTCATCAACACCGGTCGATGGCCCGCCGCCGTTTCTTGGTGATGGGCGAGTGGTCTTTGCGCCGCTGGAAGATTTACTGTTTGGCTTTGCGCTTGTGCTGTTGACGTTAGTGATGTGGGTCTGGTTGGGGCGCATTGGAATACAAAGAAGGCCTAGCGCGGGACCACCTCGCTGGCGCAAATAGCACCAGGGCCGAATTCACGGCGAGCCTTTCGTGCCCTGAACCACGCGGGAATTGCAATTCCCAATCGGCGGCGCATGGGAACTGTTGCTCGTTTCGTGAAGACTTCATAATCGATGCGTTCAACTTCATCTACGATGCCGCAATACAGGATTCTTGCAGCTTCAATACAGGGCTGAGCTGCGGGATGCAGCATGGAGATCCCAATTTTCGATTCTTCTTCGAGCGCTCGCGCACGAGCAATCTGAAACTGGAGCGCTCTACGCAAGGCTGGAGTCATGAGGCGTTGTTCGAGATCCGCGCGAGTTACTCCATATTCCTTGAGTTCAGCGAGCGGGAGATAGACGCGGCCACGATCAAGGTCTTCGCCAATATCGCGGATGAAGTTTGCTAGCTGGAAGGCAATACCCAGATCTTGGGCATAGGTGAAGGCTGCTTGTTCCGATGGCTCCAAAATTGGTACGACCTGCAGACCGATAACTGCTGCTGATCCGTACACGTACGTAAACAAATCATCGAAAGTCTCATATTCGGTGACAGTGAGATCCATAGTCATCGATGTGAAGAACGCTTCGAAATATTCCCGTGGAATTTCCCAGCGGACTGCGGTGTCTACCACCGCTCGACAGATCGGATCCTCTGAGAATCCGCGATCAAGGTCAGCGAAAAATGACGCTGCCCAATCTCTAAGCCAAGCAGCGCGCTCGCTATCTGTTTTCCCAGACTGCATGTCATCGACAATTTCATCGGCATAGCGCGCAAGACCATAAAGCGCGTGAACAAAGGGACGCTTCGATGCAGGTAGCAATAATGTAGCCAAATAATAGGTTTTTCCGTATTGCTTATTGAGCGCTTTGCAACGCAAATACGACATCCGAACCATCGGATCAGTGATGCCGGCAGCATTAAGTTCTCGGATGCTCATGCGTTACTTACTTCCCTTGAACCAGCATTCAATACCAGTTGACGTTCGCGTGGGCTCGCCAAACTCACAATGCAGACAATCGCGAGGGCAATCACGAATGCAATGAGATCCGACCAATCCCATACATTATCTGATGCAGTACTGGCTTCGACTATGCCGTGCACTATCAACACGATGGTGAGGAGCACTGCGATTCTGCGTTCACGCAAACTTAAGCCCGCTGCGGCGAACAGTGGTAGTGCCCACAGCACATACCAAGGATGAACCACGGGACCAAGGAGCACCAACACCCCAAATGCCAAGGCAACCCCACGCAGCGGCGTTCTTCGATCCGATGTCAGGATCAACCAAATGATGATGGCCAATGATGCGACAGTTCCAATTGAATGCATTACGTCAATCACGCCATAGGCATCTGGGGTAAAGCCCAAGAAGGTTGTGACACCTCCGATGATTTGGCCGATAGCAGTGGTGGGCGACAGCCAGGTCAGCACACTTCCTGGTGTGCCGAACGCGGCTGAGACTACGCCGTAGCCAGAGCCAACAACGAGGTACACGCAAATAATTGCGATGAAGGCAGCAAGGCCGGTCAGCAGCCAAGCTTGAATCTTCTTGCCCCAACTGGCTCCAATGCCGGCGAACTGCAAGCCCACAAATGGCAAAGCCAACAAACCAATTGGTTTCACAGTTGCTGCGAAACCAATTAATGCGGCGCTCCATAAACATTGTTGGCAGGTGCCTAAGTACAAGGCCAACACGATGAGACCAACCATGATCGCGTCGTTATGTGCACCTGAGACAAAGTGCATAAGAACGAGTGGATTGAGCACTCCTAACCACAATGCAGTGGAGCCTTCAATGCCATAGGCCTTTGCCAACTTTGGCAGGTAGATAGCCATGAGTGCCACGCCAACCAAGGAGGCCAGACGGAACAGGATTCCTGCGAGATATGCATTGGGATGAGCAATCGAAGAAATTGTTCGTTCGATCATCAAGAAACTGGGACCGTACGGTGTCGGCGATTCTGTCCACATTGGATCTGCGCCGATATCAAACCAACCTGGCAAATTTCCTACACCCGTTGTTGTGGGATCGGCTCCCGTCTCAAAGAGTCGACCTTGTGCGTAATAGGAGTACACATCGCGGCTAAATAATGGCGGTGCGGCGACAAGCGGCACGATCCACATCAACAGGACCCATTGCAACTTTCGAACTGGCCAGGCGTCTTGATGGAAAAGATCAGATCCGATGAGTAGCCATGCTTGAAGTAACACGGCAACACCGATGAGTACCAAGCTTCGTGCGAGAAGTGATCCTGATGTGGTTCCCCGAAGTGCATCAACGATCGGATTGGCCAGCAGGTCAGTAGTTCCCGGAAGCCAGCCAACTCCCAAGGCGCCAACGGCAATGCATGAAGTCCCGATGAAGCCAGGCAGTCCATGGCGCAGCAGGAGATGCGCGGTAGGCAAGCTTGCGGGATTAGACATTCTTATTGCCGCGCTCGTGGCCCAGTGATGCGCTCGGCAGCTAAGCGTCCAGAGATCAACACCATCGGTACACCAACTCCAGGGCGTGTTCCTGAACCAGTGAATACGACGTTTTGGCCCCACAGATTGCCGGGGCGAAATGGTCCGGTCTGTCCAAAGGTATGTGACGAGGCGAACGGTGCGCCGCGTTCCATCCCTCGCGCTTGCCAATCAAGTGGGGTAGTGATGTTCTCGACTTCAATTGCGTTGGTGAAATCTCGATAGCCGCGTTCTTCAAGCACTCGGCAAACTTCATCGCGATAGCGCGGGCCTTCTTTGACCCAATCAATATCTGCATCAAGGTTTGGTGTGGGGAACAAGACGTAGTAGACCTCTTTGCCATCTGGTGCCAGTGACTTGTCAGAGAACGTTGGGTTTGTGACGAGCAAGCTTGGGTCAGACATCAACTTGCGATCACGAATGATGTCGTCAAATACGCCCTTCCACTTCTTCCCGAAGTGAATGTTGTGATGAGCGATGGAGTTGTAATGGGCAGAGGAGCCAGCTAAGAAGAGGAAGCAAGAGGGGGAGTACTTCAAGCGACGGATGGACCACGGCTCGATGCCAAGAAGATCGCGAAAGGCAACGGGGACATCGGGATTTAACACGACGACATCAGCCGGAATGCGTTCGCCTTCTGAGGTAATCACAGCAGTTGCGCGATTGCCGACGCGCTCAACTTCGGTGACTTCAACGTTGTATCGAAATGTCACGCCATGGGCTTGTGCGGCTTGTGCCATGGCCTTAGGTACTGCATGCATGCCGCCCTTGGGGGCGAACACTCCAGCAACTGAATCCATGTATGCAATCACTGCGTAAATTGCAAGAGCGTCGTATGGTGAAAGTCCTGCATACATCGATTGGAATGAGAATACGCGTTGTGTGCGTGGATCCTTGAGGTATTCCTCAACCTTTGGTGCCAGACGACGGAATCCGCCAATGGCGGCAAGGCGTGCAAGGTTGGTTGTGAGTAAATCAAGTGGAGAGTCGATGTTTCGATCGATGAAATCTTTCATTTCGTACTTGTACAGCTCAGTAACAAATTCAACGTAACGACGATAGCCCTCGGCCTCCTGAGGCCCGATGACGTTGTTGATTTCCTGCGTCATCTCATCTGTATTTGAGTGCACGTCAAGTACTGAGCCATCTGGATAGAAGGAGCGATAGAGCGGCTTTACTGGTTCAAGTGTGAGCCAGTCATTCATGTTTTCACCAAGTGCGTTGAAGCAATCAGCAATGAGGTCGGGCATTGTGAGCACGGTTGGCCCAGTGTCGAACTCGTATGAGCCATCAGCAGTAGGAACGCTCAAGCGACCAGCGCGCCCGCCAGGAATCGCTTCGCGTTCCAACACCGTGACCTTGCGCCCAGCAGCTGCTAAATGCATTGCAGCGCTTAAGCCGCCAAGGCCAGCTCCAACAATGACCACTTCATCGGTTGGTCCGTTGACTTGCTGGATGGGAGTGAAGGGATTGAGTTTCATTAGGCCGCCCGACGTGTAGATGCTTCAATCAAATCCGCTAAAGCAGAGCGGCCTTCTGTGGAAATCGCTGCTGTTTCCAAAGCCGCGTATGAAGCCGCAATGCCGGCTTCAATGAGATGTTCAGTTGCACTCAGTGCCCCGGAAGAGGTCAAAATTTCTCGAACCGTTGCAACATCGTGGGAAGTGAGGTCTTGCTTGCCGAGTAGGGAAGTAAGCACTGCTTGCTCTGCGCTACTCGCAGATGCGAATGCCAAGGCGACCATGACTGTGCGCTTGCCCTCACGAATATCGTCACCTGCAGGTTTACCCGTTTCGGCCGGATCACCAAAGACGCCAAGGATGTCGTCACGCAATTGGAAAGCCTCACCAAGGGCGAGCCCGTAATCGCTGTAAGACCGCATGACGGATTCGCTTGCACCTGCAAGTGCGCCGCCAAGGTGAAGTGGACGTTCAATCGTGTACTTCGCTGATTTGTAACGAACTACCGTTCTTGCGCGATCAAGCGAAGTGTTTGAACGGGCTTGTTCGAGTAGGTCCAAGTACTGACCTGCCATCAACTCGGTACGCATAATGTCAAACAGTGGTTTTGCTCTTTCGAGCGCGGCTTTTGGCATCGGGGAGGCAAGAAAGACTTGGTCGGCCCATGACAAACACAGATCGCCGAGCAAAATGGCGGCACCAATACCAAACATGGGTGATGAACCGACCCAATTGTCTGAGGCGTGCATGGTTTCGAAGACGCGATGGGCGGCAGGTAATCCGCGGCGAGTGTCAGACCCGTCCATGACATCGTCATGAATCAATGCGCATGCTTGCAAGAATTCCAAGCCAACAGATGCATCCAGTGCTGCATCGTGAAGCGCAGCGAGGTCCTGGTCACTTGCTGCCGCGCGCCAACCCCAATAGCAAAACGCAGGGCGTAGTCGTTTTCCGCCACCCATCAAAGCTGTGAGCGAATCCATGAGTGGCGCCAACGCAGGGCTGATCGTTGCCAGGTTTGCTGATTCATGAGTAATGACCCGATCCACGACCTGTTGAACTCCGGCGCGAAAGGCAGCAGGGTCCATGACTGGAGGGATTGTCTGGGTCACGCCCTTGAGCCTAAACCGTCCTGAACTTAGGTGACCCTTAGGATTAACAAATGACCCAAAGCGCCGTCGGAGCCAATCTGGCCCAGCTATTAGCCACGGGCGGGCGCTCATTTTCTTTTGAACTCTTTCCGCCTAAAACGGATGAGGGTGAACAGGCTCTATGGCGCACTGTGCGTGACCTCGAGCGCCTCAACCCCACCTTTGTTTCGGTCACTTATGGTGCTGGCGGTTCCACCAGAGACCGCACAGTGCGAATCACGGCTGAAATCGCTGAACAGACCTCGATGATTCCGGTGGCGCACCTGACCTGTGTGGGTGCAAGCCGAGAAGAACTCCGGGGAGTTATCGGGGAGTACGCCGCGGCAGGCATTCACACCATCCTTGCTTTGCGAGGAGATCCGCCAGGTGGCCCAACTGCACAATGGACTCCGCACGCAGATGGCCTACAGCATGCCGATGAACTTGTGGCGCTCATCAAGGATCTGGGCAATTTCACTGTGGGTGTAGCGGCGTTCCCAGAAGGGCACCCTTCCTCGCCCGACCTTGATACCGATGCACGAGTTCTTGCTGCCAAGCAGGATGCAGGTGCGCAATTTGCGGTGACTCAATTCTTTTTCCGATCACGTGATTACGCGGATCTTGTGGAACGGGCATCAGCTCACGGCGTCACGATGCCAATCATTCCTGGCCTTATGCCAGTTACAAATGTCGCGCAGATTTCTCGCTTTGCCGAACTCTCGGGTGCGGCATTTCCTTCCGAGCTTGCCAAGCGCTTTGAGCAAGTGAAGGACGATGACGATGCCGTGCGCAAGCTTGGTGTTGAAATCGCCGTTGATATGTCGAATGAATTACTCGATATGGGCGCACCTGGATTGCATTTTTACACTCTGAATCGATCAACATCGACAGTTCAGGTGTATGAGGCTCTAGGTCTAGGGTCGAGGTAACAGTCGTGACGCTGGAATCCCTCGCTCCAGCATTACTTGTTGGTGCAGTCATTGTTCTGATCTCCATTCTTGGAGTGAGATTCGCCGGAAAACTTGGCGTACCTGGCCTGTTGCTCTACTTAGGGCTAGGTCTATTCCTCGGCACCTTCGTTGATCAACTCAATTTTCAAAATGCAGAACTCGCGGCAGTGCTCGGTTATGTGGCTTTGATTTTGATTCTGGCACAAGGCGGACTCACCACTCGGGTTTCAGAACTTCGCCCAGTGCTGTGGCCTGCAATCACGCTGGCAACTGTCGGAGTATTTGCCAGCATCGCGGTTGTCGCTGTTCCCCTGATTGCCTTCACAGACATGAGTTCGCATAACGCATTGCTATTGGCCACTGTGTTAGCTGCAACAGATGCCGCAGCAGTGTTTTCGGTACTTCGTAAATTGAAGTTGTCGCCACGCTTGCGCACGGTCCTTGAAGGTGAAGCTGGCTTTAACGACGCGCCAGTTGTGGTGTTAGTGAGCATCATTGCAAGTGGAGCATTCGAAACTTCGTCATGGTCATCTATTGCGTTGACCATAGTCGTTGAACTTGTGGGCGGTGCTCTTGTTGGCGTAGCCGCTGGCTACGCATCACGATGGGCATTGCGCCGCTTAGCACTTCCTGCCGTTGGCCTATATCCAATCGCCGCGTTGGCCATGTTGATCGCCGCCTATGCCTTCGCTGATTTTATGCACGTATCTGGGTTTATGGCGGTATACGTAGCAGCAGTCTTCGTGGGTTCGGCCGCAAGGCTTCCGCATCGACGTTCGATCATTGGTTTTGCTGACGGCCTTGCCTGGATTTCGGAAATTGGTCTGTTCGTCATGCTTGGATTGCTCGCCGATGTCCATCGTCTACCTGCTGCTATTGGTATTGCTGCGATTGCTGGGTTGGCGCTTGTGATTATTGGTCGCCCATTGGCGTCATTCGTTTCACTGACGCCATTTCGCTGGGGAATTCGAGAACGAATTTTTGTTGGTGTGGCTGGATTGCGTGGCGCAGTGCCAATTGTGTTTGCGGCAATTCCGCTCGGACTCGCAGTCGTGGGATCAGAACAGGTCTTTGATGCGACGTTGATTGTGGTTCTTGTGTTACTCCTTGTGCAAACACCGTTACTGCCATGGTTGGCGCGCAAGTTGCGACTTGAGCTTCCCGACGAAGCATTTGAACTTGATCTTGAAAGTGCACCGCTTGATGCCATGAACGCTGTGGTGCTCGCACTGGATGTACCTCGAGGTTCCGGACTCGTGGGTGTGTTCATAACTGAATTACGACTACCGAAAGGTGCAGTGGTTTCGCTTATCGTTCGTGATGCTGAACCGATGACCATTGACGACAACTCGAGATTGCGGGCCAATGATCAAGTGCTCGTGGTGTGCCCCGGCGAGGTACGAATAGCTACTGAAGAACGGTTACGCGTTGTTGCCAAGGACGGAAAGTTAGCAATGTGGCTACATGAGCCCGAAGTAAGGAAAGCAAAAAAAGATAAAGCATCATGGCCTCGCGCTGTAGCGAATAAATCCAAAGCTATTTTTTTGCGCGACCAATAAGGTCGGCCGTTAATTCGGCCCCCATGCCAACAAGTGGTAATCCGCCGCCTGGATGCGCTGATCCACCCACGAGAAAAAGTCCGGGAATAGGGGATTGATTCGTTGGTCGCTTGAAGGTGGAAAGTGAGCCATGACTGGCTGTTCCATAAATGGACCCCCCTGGAGCTCCACTGTCTCGTTCAAGATCTGCTGGCGTTGAGGTTTCCCGCCACACAATTCGGGATCGTAAATCAGTTCCGCGTGCAGCCAACGTTGCCAGGATCTGATCTGCATAGTTATCTGCAACTCCTGGCGCATCCCAGTTCATAGTTCCTTCTTCGCCAGTTGCGCTGTGCCGTGGAGCGTTGACCAAGATGAACCAGGATTCGTGATCCTGGTCTGGTCGCATCAAAGGATCATTGGGAACGCATGCATAAATTGTTGGATCAGTAACGGGGTACGGATCTTTAGCGAAGATGGCGTCGAACTCGGCATCGTAATTTTCTGGGAACCACACATTGTGGTGTTGGATATTTGGTGTACGCCCGCGAACAGCAATGAGCATGACAAAGCCCGCAAGGGAAGGCGTTGATTTTTGTAAGTTGCGAATTGCACTTTTTGCGCGTGAGTCTGCCGGGAGTAACGAACCGTAGAGTGATGATGCATCGGCATCGGAAATGACAATGTCAGCTTCCAGGAATTCGCCTGTTGCAAGCTCCACACCGCTGATTAGGCCGTTTCGTTGTGCAATTGATGCGGCTTGTGTGGAAAGTTGAATATCAACACCGCGTTCGCGCGCGCGATCGGCCAGTACAGGCGCCAAGGTGCCCAAACCTCCACCGATGTGCCAGGCGCCAAAGGTTTGTTCGACAAAAGGAACTGTGGCAAGAGCTGCTGGAGCACGTCGGGGATCGCTACCGGTGTAGGTGGCGTAGCGATCAAGCAGGGTTATCAGGCGTGGATCAGAAAACGACTTTTTCCCTAAACCGCGAAGAGTAGTGAAGGGAGCGATTGTGCGTACATCACTCAGGCTGCGCGTTAAACGAGCTGCGCTACGCAGTCCCTCAAGCGGTGATTGGAGTACTGGGGCGCGTGTCAATGCCCACATGTCACTTGCTCGTGACATCAGTGTTCGCCATTGGTGTGAAGCCTGTCCACCAAGTGCATCGCCAAGTGCATCGGCTGCGCGACCAATACCGACTCCCGGTAACACTGCATGAGTGCCATCAGCCCAGTGATAGCCAAAACCTGGGTCAACGGGTTGCAGGTCTACACACTCCTCTAGGGCGCTGCCGGTTTTCAAAAAAAGATCGCGGTACACCGCTGGGAGTGTGAATAAAGAAGGCCCAGTATCGAACGCAAAACCATCACGACGATAGGTGTGCAGTTTGCCGCCCACGCGTGAACTTTGTTCAACAATGGTGACCTGATGGCCCTTGACCGCAATGCGTGCCGCAACAGCAAGCCCTCCGACACCAGCGCCAATGACAACAATGCGACTCATGAAAGGACGCGGCCTTTCCATGAATTCGTGCCACGAACATGGCGTGACCATGAGATAACAGACAGGGCGCTGAACGCAAGGATGGATGCAGGGTGTGCTGCACTGTCTGGCCATACGCGAGCACCAGTTCGATGGGCAACGATTGCTCGACTTGCGGCGCCCGCCGCGTAACCAATGGTCCCCATAGCCCGCGTGCGTGATGAGCGTGCGCTGATGGCAGCAACGGGTGGCACCACATACGCAGCGAAAAGAAAAAGGTTGACTCCAATGGAACCCGCTGGCCCGCCAAAGCCCGCCCATAACGATTTGGCATAACCATCAATGACTTCGTCAGTGCTGGCATACATGCGGCAGGTCGCAATTGCTGAGCCATCCATGGTGCAGGTCAATTCACCTGAACTTTTCAGTGCACGCATTAACGCAATGTCTTCAAGTACTTCATCGGCAACAGCGCTGTGGCCATTAATCGCTTGGTAAGCATCCGCATCAGTCACCAAGAACTGACCATTGGCTGCTGAAAGCGAAGGACGAGTTGAACGTTGTGACCATTCAAGAGGCAAGAACGCGCACCACGACCACGTAACGATTGGTTGCACGAGTCGCTCAAGCCAACTCTCTGCGATTTGCAGTGGGTAGGGGGAGACCATGGCGAAATTGTGTGCGCGAAGTTCACCAACACTTGCGCGAATGGCATCAGGTGAAAGTTCAACATCGGCATCCATAAACACGAGCACTGAACCAGAGGCATGCAAAGAAAGTCGCTTGCATGCCCATGGCTTTCCAAGCCATCCAGAAGGTGGTTCTTCAGTACCAGGAATCAGGCGCACTCGCGGGTCGTCAATTGCGGAAACGATCGCTGCGGTGTCGTCGATTGAGCCGTCATCGAGCACGATCACTTCAAGATCCGGGACTCCGCGAGATGTAAGCACACTTGAAACTGCACGAAGAATGTTGCCTGCTTCGTTGCGAGCAGGAATGAGCACACTGACGCGTTCTGCAATTGGTGGTGCAATCACATTGGGTTTGCGCAAAGCATTGAGATTAACGGCAGTGTGCGCAGCAATTGCGATCGCGGAAAGTGAACCAATCGTGGTCAGGCGTTTCATCACCATTGCGGTTGGCTCCAACTTCGCCACCACCAGGGAATCACGATCACACCCATCACGATTGCGCCCCAGAGTGCAACCCCTGGGCGACCAAAGAACACCAGCGCTGCCATCACATTTGATGCGTAGACCCAACTGAGCATGATCACGGGAACGCCGTCTTTTGCGACGCGACGGGGCAGTCGATCAAGGAGTGCAATCAATAAGAAAGCGGTGAGGAGCCAACCAAGGAAATTCTGTAAAGGAATGCCATCGATGCCAGGGAGGGTCCAACCAGCATTGCTCCACGTCCAGTAACCCTCGCTCACCATTTGTGGATCAAGGAACAGATCCCATGAGGCAAACAGGACGCCACCGATCAGTGTGGTGAGCAGCGGATCGGTGGAAAGGCGCTGCGTTGCTAGCAAGCAGGGGTAGGCCATCGATGCCCATGCAAGTGGAATCAGGATTGGCACGCCAAAGAGCTGTGGCCCTAACGCATCTGTGTATGCGTAATCGCCGAAAGGAAACTGTGTGTGCACGCCAAGGATCTCGATGAGGAAACTCAAACCTAAGGTGATGCCCAAATATTGAGCAGTCCATTTGGTGCGTCGGGTTAGGCGAGCATGAATGGCTGAGGCAAAGAAAAAGGCCAAGACCGAAATAATGGTCAGGGCTTGACGCAAGGTTCCGTCAACAAGTACCCACAGGATCTGCGCCAAGATGCCTAGGCCAAGCAGGATCCAAGGAACCTTTGGGACCCAAGGCGGCAAGTTGCTGCCGCGATCGGCATGACCTCCCGTATAGACCCGCACACTCATAGTGAGCATTCTAGAGAGGGACGTTGAAGGTCTAGCTGAGTCAGTATTCTTAGCAGTCAAACGATTGTTAGGGAGTGCTCAATGACGAAGAAGAACCCAGCTCACGGCGGTGGGCTTGTAGGTAAGTTCAAGTCATTTGAGCACGGTGTCGAGGTCCTACTTTTCAATGGCCGTTGGCTCTTAATGCCGTTTTATATCGGATTGCTTCTTGGCCTTGTGGTACTCGTTGTGAAGTTTGCTCAAGAGTTTTGGCATCTACTTTCAATCACGGCAGATGCCAGTCTGAAAGACACCACGATCAGTTTGTTGGAGTTGCTCGACATCGTGTTGTTGGCCAACCTCATCATCATCGTGATTTTCAGTGGATACGAGAACTTTGTCTCCAAGATTGCGGTCGCAAAGAAAAATGAGGATCGCCCAAGTTGGATGGGCAAAGTTGACTTCTCTGGGTTGAAGATCAAGCTCATCGGTTCTTTGGTTGCTATTTCAGTGATCCAGTTGCTTGCAGTCTTCCTTGAACCGGAAATGACTGACACAGATCAGATTTTCTGGATGATCGCGATTCACTTGACCTTCGTGGTGTCAGGCGTGCTCTTCGCTGTGATGGATTACATCGCAGATAAGCGAGCAACTATCGATATTGCTGCAGAGAAAGCAGCCTTGGAATTACGTATCTTGGAAAAAGAGCATGGATTTCATCCCGGTTACGCTGAATCCTTAGACCCTCAAGGGGAGTAAGGCAGTTACACGCTGTCGCACGCTTTCGTAACGTCACTCCATTGATCCCACTCAGCAAGGCGCTTGTCATAGGCAGTGTTGGCAAGTGTGATGGCAAAGCTGGAGAGAAGTAAGCGCAGTGGTGGATGTTCGGCATCAACGACGGCAAAGATCGCCGCATTGGTTGCTTCTGCTGGTGGGGTTTGTCGTGCAGCTGCAGCGCGGGCTGCACGCTTATCTTCATACTGTGGGAGTGCAGTTGAGTGCACTGATGAAGTGTTGCCCCATTCAGTGGCAAATCCGGCTGGCTCAATGATCGTGACCTTGATGCCGAAACCGGAAACCTCTTGTGAGAGTGCTTCGCTCATTGCTTCAAGAGCCCATTTGGATGCGTTGTAGGCGCCAAGCATTGGAAACGCGCAGACGCCACCAACACTAGAAATTTGAATGATGTGACCAGAACCTTGATTACGCATGATCGGAATTGCTGCTTGGCTGACCCAAAGGGCACCAAAGAAGTTGGTTTCCATTTGATTGCGAATATCAGCTTCGGAGAGTTCCTCGGTGAATCCGAAATGACCGTAACCAGCGTTGTTCACAACAACATCGAGTTGTTCGAAGTATTCGTGTGCTTGTTGCACTGCGGCGAAATCACCTGCGCGATCGGTGACATCAAGTTGCAGGGGCAAGAAGGCATCGCCGTAGGTAGTAACGAGATCGGTGAGCATTGAGATATCGCGAGCAGTTCCGGCAACGCGGTCGCCGCGTTCAAGGGCAGCGATTGCCCAGGAGCGACCAAAGCCGCGGGATGCGCCAGTGATGAACCAAACCTTGCTCATGAGTGCTCCTTGGTGGGGTAGCCGGACCCTAGCCGAGGGGGAGCCGAGGCGGGCAGCACGCGTGGGATTGACGGTTGTCAGCCCCTCGGGCTAACGTGCTCCTTGTTCGAACGTATGTTCGAATCCTTGAGGTCTTCGGATTCGCGGCCAAGGCTCTCAGGGAGCGTTCTTATCTCGCCGGGCTCGATTCGACCCCGAGTTCGGCGAGATAAGGGGCCGGGTCGATGGGTCGAATGTCTTGAGTCGAACCACACCCATAAGGAGTCCCCATGGCAACCCTGATTGCAACCCCAACATCGGTAACTGCGCTGTATGACTTACCTTCAGCAACCTATGAATTGATCGCAGCCGCTCGCCGCAGTCTTACTGAAGCGGTGATCGCTAGTTCTGCTACTGATCGATATGCAGCGGCACACCTTGCCGCACTGCGCGCTGCTGCTGCGGTGCTGGCAGCTCGAGGTCGTGTGCAACGTAAATCACGCGGTCGCGTGCGCAGTGTGTGGCAGGTGCTTCCAGAAGTTGCGGGGGAGTTCACCGAATGGTCGGACTTCTTTGCTGCTGGTGCGCGCAAGCGTTCACTTGCTCAAGCGGGTGTGTCATGTGTCAGTGCGCGTGAAGCCGATGATCTTGTTCGCGATGCAGAAATGTTTGTCGAACGAGTCACTGCGGCTCTTTGCGTCACGCAGCAGCCATTGCCATCTGGGTACTAGCGCTTCATGGAATTGTCCTGGCCACATCTTCGGGTGGCCTCGAGTTACTCGCTGCAATACGGCACCGCAACACCGCAGCGCATTATTGAACGTGCAGCAGCAGATGGTCATCGCGTGATTGCGTTAACTGATCGCGATGGCGTGTATGGCGCAGTGCAGTGGGTGCAAGCAGCGCAACAAGCAGGTCTTGCTCCCGTTGTTGGTGTTGATCTTGCTGTTGTTCCCGTGCATGCACCTGTGGTCAATACCCATGCCCGGCGTACGCCGGCGCGGGGTGGTGCATGGGTGGCGCAAGGTGATGCACGTGTGGTGTTTTTAGCGCGAGGCCGTGCAGGTTGGGCTTCGCTTTCTCGATTGATCTCGGCCGCGCATGCCAATGCCGATCGTTATGGCTTGCCGATCGTGGAAGCGTCAGATCTCTTGGCGCATCGCGATCATCTTGTTGCCCTCCTTGGCCCTGACTCTGAGCTTGGAACGGCCGTACTTGCTGGTCAATTACGGGCTGCGCGTGCCGTACTTGATCATTGGCGATCGATCTATGGCCCAAGTCTTGCGGTTGCAATCGGGAGTCACCGCACTGCTCGCACTGCTGCATGGTCCACTAGCCATGCAGCGAAGATGTGGCGTTGGGCTGATGAGCAGCAAGTGCGCACCGTGTTTACGCATGGCGCTCGGTATGTGGAAGCTGCTGATGCGGCAACCGCTGATGTCTTAGATGCGGCTCGGCAACTCATTCCCATGAGTTCAACGCGCATGGCACGCAATAACGGCGAAGCAACCTTGGATGCACCAGGTGAGCTTGATCAACGAGTTGAAGAGATTGCGCAGGCTGCCGGTTGTGGTCGAGCTTCCTTGCATCGCGATACCTGGACACTCATTGAAAGCTGCGTTCTTGATCCGCAAGCAGATCTTGGCATTGGTTCAGCCTTTGTTCCTGAATTGGATGTGCTCACGGGTGCGCGAACTTTGGATTCCAGTGATGAAGTTGAACAGGCCCATGCGATGCTTGTGCAGCGATGTCGCGCAGCAATCCCACAGCGCTACTCATCTGCATCTGATCAACGCACTGCAGCAGTTCGTCTTGAAGAAGAGTTGCGCACGATTGGCGCCCTTGGTTTCGCTGGATTCTTTCTCACTGTTGCTGAAGTTGTTGATCTTGTTGTGAGTAAAAACGTGCGCGTAGCCGCGCGTGGTTCTGGCGCGGGAAGTTTAATCAACTACCTCCTTGGTATTAGCGGGGTTGATCCGCTAGCCCATGGCCTAGTAATGGAGCGTTTCCTTTCCACGTTGCGTAAAGAACTTCCTGATATTGATATTGATGTTGAATCAGCGCGCCGATTAGAGATTTATGACTGGATCTTTGAACGCTTTGGTGACAAGCGCGTGGCGTGTGTGTCCATGATGGAGACCTATCGGGTTCGTCATGCAATTCGCGATACGGGAGCAGCCTTTGGGTTACCCGCCGATGAGATCGATGCTTTCGCCAAAGCCTTTCCGCATATTCGTGCGCGCAATGTTCGCTCGGCCCTTGAAGATCTACCTGAACTCAAGCGCAGTCGCTTTGGTGTGATGGCAGCCGATGGAAAGCTTGATGCTTTCCTTGCTCGTGTAGAAGCCCTTGATGGATTACCTCGGCATGTAGCGATGCATCCATGCGGAGTCTTGCTCTCTGACGTGTCGCTACTTGATCGCACGCCAGTGCAACCAAGTAACGCGGGTTATCCCATGAGTCAGTTCGATAAAGACGATGTTGAACACATGGGCTTACTTAAGCTCGATGTGCTGGGAGTGCGCATGCAATCTTCAATCGCTCATGCGGTTGCTGAGGTTGCTCGTGTTGATGGTGAAGTCGTAGCACTCGAACGCGTACCACTGGATGATCCAGCAACCTATGAACTCATTGCCTCGACGCGCACGTTGGGGTGTTTTCAAATTGAGTCGCCGGGGCAACGTGAACTCATTGGAAAATTTGGCCCTGAGTGTTTCAACGACTTAATCATTGATATTTCACTGTTTCGGCCAGGCCCGGTGAAGTCCGACATGATCAATCCGTTCTTGCGTGCTCGCCAAGGGTGGAGTTCACCGCAGTTCGTGCATGAAGATTTACGCCCAGTGCTGGAAGAAACCCAAGGCGTGGTGGTTTTCCATGAGCAAGTGATGCGCATTGTTGCCACGATGACCGGCTGCTCGCTCGCTGAAGCAGACGAAACCCGTCGGTCAATGAACACCCAAGTTGGCATTGATGAGGTGCGCGTCTGGTTTTATCCCACGGCTTTGCGTCGGGGATATTCATTGGCGGTTGTTGAGCAAGTTTGGGATGTCTTGCGCTCGTTTGCATCCTTTGGGTTTTGTAAAGCGCATGCGGCTGCGTTTGCCTTGCCGACCTATCAGTCAGCGTGGTTGAAAACCCATCACCCGGCTGCCTTTTATGCCGGCATCCTTACCCATGATCCGGGCATGTATCCCAAGCGCTTAATTCTTGATGATGCACGGCAATTCGGGGTTGAGATTTTGGGCATTGATCTGAATGCATCGCGAGCGCAATATGTCGTAGAAACCACGGCAACAGGTTCTGGTGTGCGGGTTCCATTTGTTGAGGTGAAGGGGATCAGTGAAGACGAGGTTGAGCGGCTTGTTGCTGGTCAGCCATATCAATCCTTAAGTGATCTTTGGAATCGAGCAGGTATTTCGCGACCAACAGCAGAACATCTCGTGCTCACTGGTGCGTGTGATCAGTTATATGGCATTGATCGCAATCGACCAGTGCGCGAACGAGGGCAACTCACTAGGCGTGATCTCTTATTGCAACTTGCTGATCTCGAGCGTCGCCCGCGTAGTAACGGGCCGGGGCAGTTGCTCCTTGATCTTGGCGATGATCCGGCGGCAACTCCCGCTTCTGGTTTACCGGAAATGACGATCACCGAAACCGTGCGCGCTGAACTTGATCTGCTTGGCCTTGATGTCAGCAAACATGTCATTGAGTTCTTCAATCCAATGCTCAACCAATTGGGGATTACGCGCGCACAGGATTTATTGAAGTGTCGCTCCGAGCAAGAGATTTACATCGCAGGCGTGAAAGTTGCGACCCAAACTCCACCGATTCGTACTGGTAAGCGCGTCATCTTCTTAACCCTTGATGATGCAACTGGCCCACTTGATGCCACCTTTTTTGAAGATTCCCAAGTGCCGTACGCAAGCACCGTTTTTTCTTCCTGGTTATTGCTGGTGCGTGGTCATGTGCGTCGCACTGGTGCGCGAGGAGTGTCCATTCGTGCAACAGGTGCATGGGAATTGGGTGCAATCCATGAGCAATGGCGCGATATCGGCACCCAAGCAATGCGTGAAGCGCTGCACGCTGACAGGCCAGAAGCTCCCGTTGATGGCGGTGCTCGAGTGCTCGTGCATGCCAGTGGTTTCCGGGTGTCCCCATATGCAGATGTAGCGCCAGCAACACCAAGCACCAAGTTGTGGCACAGCAGTCCAGGTAGTAGTGGTTGGTAAGGAGAAGGCGCAACAATGGTCAGCGTGAGTCGTAATCAGGTACGTCGTTCCTCCGGTGGATCCGGAGTGGGAGAAAGCGACGCCGGTTGTGCCATTTTGCATGTCGACATGGACGCATTCTTTGCCCTTGTTGAATTACGAACTCGCCCCGAACTCCATGGCAAGCCAGTGATCGTCGGGGCGAGTGGTTCGCGTGGAGTCGTGCTCTCAGCAACATATGAAGCGCGCGCAATGGGCGTGCATTCAGCAATGCCGATGAGTCGTGCACGGCGCCTAGCGCCCTCGGCGATCATCATTGCGCCATCGATGCATAAGTATGCAGAAGTGAGTCGTTCAGTGATGGCGCTCTTTGCTTCAGTTACACCCGCAGTTGAACAGCTCAGTGTTGATGAAGCCTTCCTTGATGTCAGTGGAAGTTTGCGCAGGTTAGGTACGCCACGTGAGATTGGCGAAATGATCCGCGCGCGCGTACACGATGAGCAAGGCATCACGTGTTCCGTTGGTGTTGCATCCACCAAGTTCATTGCCAAGTTGGCGTCCACGCGCGCTAAGCCTGACGGCTTAATGGTGGTTCCTGCTGACGAAGTGTTGGCCTTCTTGCACCCATTGCCGGTCAGTGCACTGTGGGGAGTGGGAGAGAAAACCGAAGAGCAGCTCACGCGCTTGGGTTTGACCACTGTTGCCGATATTGCTCATACACCGGTAGCTACCTTGCAACGTGCGTTAGGTGCAGCCGCTGGTGCGCATTTGCATGACTTGTCTTGGGGTCGCGATCAGCGATCAGTGACGCCACATGTTGCCGATAAGAGTATGAGCGCCGAGGAGACCTTTGCCGATGACCTTGATGACGTACCAACCCTGCATGCCCACTTCATGCAACTCAGTGATCAAGTGGGTAGTCGGTTGCGAAAGTCTGATCGGGTAGCGCGAAGTGTGCATATCAAGGTGCGTTTTGCTGACTTCAGCACAATTACCCGGTCAAAAACCTTGCATCAGGCAACTGACATCACCCAAGAGATCTACGAAACCGCCAAGCAGCTCTTTGATGCTTTGGGGCTTCAGCGGGCGCGCGTGCGCCTAGTGGGGGTCAAGGTGGACGGGTTGAGGCAAGCCCAGGGCGCGGCCCAGCAGATGCTGTTGGGGGAGCCCGATCATGGGCGGCGCGATGCGGAAGTGGCCATTGACCAGCTTCGGGCAAAGTTTGGCAATCACGCGGTGAAGTCGGCCCGTTTAGTGGCATCAGATGAGGAATAGTCGGTCTATGGGCAGTTGAGGTTTCACTTTGCCCGGCTTGTGCTTAAACTTGAGGTAACCAGCGATAAGAAGGGGGTCGTACACATGGCACTGTCAGAACATGAGCAACGACTACTCGAGCAGATGGAGCGGGCGCTCTATGCCGAGGACCCAAAGTTCGCTACCAGCCTGCGGTCAACCTCTATGGCTCGCGGCTCACGAGGAAAAGCTGCACTAGGTGTTCTCGTGGTGTTTGTCGGTATCGCTGTGCTGCTTACAGGTATGGCGATGCAATCAACCCCTGCGGGTATCGGCGGTTTCGCAGTGATGTTGATTGGCGCGTTCGTGACTTACCAGGCATTCAAGGCCCCGGCAGCCGTTACAGATGCAGCTACACCAACCGCACCAAAAGCCACGGCGTCCAAAACTTCGTTTATGGATCGTGTTGAAGATCGCTGGCGTCGCCGTCAAGGTGAGTAGCTGTTAGCTGCCTGCTGGTGCACTCACCGGTGGCGCGAGATCACATGTACGCAATGCAGGTCGGCCTGCGAATCGATCGTTAATCCAACGCACTACGTCTGGGCCAATAGTTTCCGCGGTTAATTGATGGCTGACCTCACCAACCCACAGCGTGCTGATGGTTGAACCGGCCTTGCACCATTGATTTTGTAGTACCGCATTTGGCCAAGCAAGCACAACTTGATCAGCGGTACTTTGCCCAATAAACACAGGCATTGATGCAGGTAGTGGGCTTGGTGTTTGTTGCAACCCAAGTGACTTCCATTGGGCGTTATTACTTGGGTTTTCAGTGAAGAAGTTTTGTCCAAAAACCTTGCGCACCGCGAGGTTGAGGAGTAACGACTTGCTTGATGTGCATTGCTGCGCAATTGAATCTTCGTTATCAATACCTTGTTGCGTGACCACGCCATTGATAGGCAGTGTGGGCTTGATGACAGGCCAAGAAAGTGCGACCTCTGGTCCGATGCCCCAACCGATGACACCATCCCATTGCGCACCCATGATCAAATTCAAATTCGCTGCAGGGGCAGCGGCGGCAACACCCAGCAGTTTGAGTTCTGGAGCAAGGGTTGGTGCAAGATGTCCAGACCACAGAGAACTGTGACCGCCTTGGGAATGGCCCCAGACCACATATCGATTACTCGCATTGATGTTCGGAATTTGTCGAGCTGCGCGTACTGCGTTCACCACGTCACTGACTTCAGCTTGCGCAACCAAATACAGGTTGGGTCCTTGGGTGCCAAGTCCGGTGTAGTCAGTGGCGGTTACGACCCATCCCAGTTGCATCATTTGATCAAGCCAGTTTGCGGTGTCACCAAGGGGATTTTCTGAACGCGAAGGTGCGCAGGCATCGCCTTGGCCCACAGTTCCGTGCGCCCAAGCCACTACTGGTCGACCTCCAGTGGGAGCGGGAGCGGTGGGAACAAAGACCATGCCGCTAATAACGGCCATCGACCCGTCAGGTCGTTGTGAGGAGTACAGCACCCGGTAACTGGTGGCACCAGGAACGCTGACGCCTAAGGGTTCTGTACGAATCAAGGTGCCAGGCGTTGGCGGGATCACGGCCGGAGTGGCATAAAACGGGGCAAAAGCCTCCTGCCGCTGATTGGCGGACTGGTCATTGGAAGCAACCAAGGCAACGGCTAGCAGAGCTGCGCTGAGCGCAATCGCACCAAGCACGAGCAGGACTTTTTTCAACGTTGAGGCTCCCTTGAATCGGTATTTGCACTCTAGAGGACTTCCCTCGTAAAAAAAGTGGGTCAATTTCCCAAAATTGGGGCACTAGATGGTTGACGGTGGAGGAAAGTGGAGTACAGTGGCGCCTGCTGGAGTTAAAGGTGAGTCCAGTGGGGCTGATGGGTCGAAAGTGATTCATCTCAATCAGGGGAGGTGGGGCAATGTTTCTTGGTACCCATGCTCCGCGCCTTGATGACAAGGGCCGCATCGTGCTTCCCGCCAAATTCCGTGAGGGATTTGCTGCTGGGCTCGTGATGGCCAAAGGTCAGGACCGCTCAATCGTGGTGTGGCCCGCTGCTGAATTCGCCGCTCACGCTGATCGCCTCAACGAAGCCTCACGCTCAGATGCCAAGGTTCGCGCGTATTTGCGCGTGCTGTTCTCCGGTGCCTTTGATGAAGTTCCAGATAAGCAGGGTCGAGTAACGCTGCCAGTGCCATTGCGCGAATACGCCGGTCTTGATCGCGACGTGATCGTGGTGGGTAACGGCACCACCGTAGAAATTTGGGATGCCTCCGCTTGGGAGAGCTACCTAGCAAACCAGGAAGACGCCTACTCAGACATCAGCGAGGAGGTCGTCCCGGGAATTTTGTAATCACGTGACCAGGCCTCCTCCCGCAGTTCTTGCATCCCTGACTCCACTTCCCCGGAGCCAGGCAAGTAACCAAGGGGCGGGCGGGGACCTGATCCCGTGAATACCGCACCACCGCACGATCACCACGAACCAGAAAACCGCGAAAGGCAAGACATGACAACCCCGTCGAACACCATCAACAACGTTGCACAGAGCAACGCTGTTCGCCATGGTGCTCGCGCATTCGGGTTGCTCGTCATTGCCAGCAGCTTGACGGCTCTAACCCTGACCGCCATTTCTGCAATCGTGAACGGGCTAGGTGCATGAGCGTCCATGTCCCAGTGATGCGCGAGCGCGTGTTCACCCTTCTTTCGCCAGCAATCAGCGCACCAGATGCGATTTTGGTTGACGCGACCCTTGGTCTTGGTGGTCACGCAGAGTTTGCGCTCACTGAATTTCCAGAACTTCGCCTCGTTGGTCTTGATCGCGACACCGATGCGCTTGAGAAGTCACGCCAACGCCTTGCTCCATTTGGTGATCGCGTGACTTTCGTTCATGCAATTTACGACGAACTGCCAGAAGTGCTTGCTGGTCTTGGTCTTTCAGAAATTCAAGGTTTGCTTTTTGACTTGGGTGTTTCATCAATGCAACTTGATGAGCGCGATCGTGGTTTCTCCTACTCACAAGATGCACCGCTAGATATGCGCATGGATCAGTCGCGGGGGATGACTGCTGCTGATGTGGTCAACACCTACAGTGCAGGCCAGCTCGCCGACATCCTTCGTGAATATGGTGATGAAAAGTTTGCGATGCGGATTGCTCGCCGCATTGTTGAAGCTCGCTCCGATGCACCGTTTACGAATTCGGCTCGTCTCGTTGATCTTGTACGCGAGGCAATTCCTGCAGCAACCCGTCGTACCGGTGGAAATCCAGCAAAACGCACCTTCCAAGCACTTCGTATTGAAGTCAATGGCGAACTCGAAGCACTTCGCGCTGCGATTCCAGCGGCGATTGAGGCATTAGCGGTCAATGGTCGCCTTGTCGTGATGTCATACCAATCACTGGAAGATCGTTTCGTGAAGCAGGTCTTCGCGGATCACACCACTGCGAAGGTTCCACATGGCATGCCTGTGATTCCAGTCGATCACCAACCAAAACTTCGTTTACTTACTCGTGGAGCGGAAACTCCAACTGAGCAAGAACTGAACGAGAATCCACGATCAGCTTCAGTTCGCGTTCGCGCGATTGAGCGGGTGGCAGCATGAGTCGCCATACGCCACGTGAAGTTGCTGGTCGCGCATTTCATGGTGCAGTAGCGGGTGCAACAGCACTTGCTGCCGAAGTCACTGAATACGCAACCCGCGGTGCCGCAGCTCGCCATGAAGATCGTCCGCATCTCAAACTTGTTTCACCTCTTCGCCCAGTCAAGGCAAGTCGTGGCACATTCGCAATGGTGATGGGTGCACTGCTCGTTGTCGGTCTTGGCGCGATGTTGTTGATTAACACGCAACTTGCTCAAGGTTCATTTGCAATGAGTGAGCTCAAGAGTCAACTGAGCACGCTAACGGAGCAAGAAGCTGTCTTGAGTGAGCAAGTTGCCTCGGCCGCAGCGCCTGCATCATTGGCAAACAAGGCTCATTTAATGGGAATGGTTCCCAGCAAGAATCCGGTCTTCTTGAGCGTTCCTGATGGCAAGGTGCTTGGCAAGCCACGCGCCGCTGTTGGTGATGGCGTGGCAGTGAACATGTCGGCAAATGTAACTGCAGCAGAAGCTGTTGATAACGGTGGTTTGGGTGCCCCCGCCGTTCCAGGACCAAACTATGACCCAGCTGCCGCGGATGCCAAGGCCAAGGCAACCAAGAAGAGTGAAGACTCCCTGTGGCAAGAAGTTCCCGTCCAGGTCGGCAACGTCGGCTCCGGTGATGCAGGTCTCGTAGCTGTTCCGGTGCGGTAAATCTCATGAAGCAGATGACCGCGCCACCACGTCAGCAGCGCAATTCTGGGGGCTCAAGCAACTACCGTCATCAAGTGGGAAAAGGTGGTCGAGGTAGGCGCGGGTCCGTGCTTCTCATCATCACTGCGGTGGCTTTTTCGCTGTTCGCGGTCCGTCTGGTGGATTTGCAAGTCATCAAAGGCCCAGACCTGGCAGCTGCTGCGTTGGAACAGCGAATAAAAACGAAGGCCATTCCGGCGATTCGCGGAAATATTTTGGACACAAAAGGTGAGCCGCTCGCCACAACTGTTGAAGCGCGCGACATCACAGCAGATCAGACTTTGATCACCGACCCTGCTGCAGTGGGTGCGGCTCTAGCGCCAATTCTTGGTGTCGATGCAGGAGTGCTGTCTAATCGGCTTACCGGTACGCGTCGGTACATGTACATCGCGAAAGGATCATCGCCTGCAACCTGGCGTGAGATCGAAGCCTTGCGCCTGCCGGGAATTTTCAGTGAGCAAACGCAGCGACGTTTGTATCCGGGGGGTGAGTTAGCCGCCAACGTCGTTGGGTTTGTAGGCGCCGATGGCAAGGGCCTCGGCGGTATTGAATACGCCATGCAAGGCCTGTTGGCTGGTAAGGCAGGAACCCAAACCTACGAACGCGGAGCCGGAAATCGCATCATCACGACCAGCGATACAGGTAGTAGTACCGACGCGGTGCAAGGTTCCGATGTGCAACTCACAATTGATCGCGACATTCAATTAGTCGCGCAACGCCAAATCACTCGACAAGTTGAAGCAACAGGATCTGACAGCGGAACCGTGATTGTGATGGATCCGCGAAGCGGTTACATCTTGGCCATGGCAACAGCACCGACCTTTGATTCAAATGCTGCGGCTTCGTTTGATGATGCTGTGCGTGGCAACCGTGCGCTGTCAGAAATTTATGAACCAGGTTCGACCAGCAAGGTGATGACTCTTGCTGCTGTTGTTGATCAGGGTGCTGCGAATGCGGGAAGTGCGTTCACGATTCCCAGCGGTTTGAAGCGTGGCGGGAAGGTCTTCCGTGACTCCGATCCACATGGCACTTTGTATCTAACTCTGGCTGGCATCATGGCGAAGTCGAGCAACATGGGCACGATTCTTGCTGCAGAGCGCATTGGGCGCTCAAAGTTGTACGACTACATCAAAGCTTTCGGCATTGCAGAGCCAACTGGCCTAAGGTTTCCAGGCGAAAGCCGAGGCTTACTGCCTGATCTACGAGATTGGTCACCAACCACATTTCCGACAGTGGCATTTGGTCAAGGACTCAGTGTTAACTCGGTTCAGGCAGCCAGCGTTTTCGCCACGATCGCCAATGATGGTGTTCGCGTTCAACCAACGTTGGTCCAATCAACGATCGCACCTGACGGAACTGTGACGCCAGCTCCTGCGCCAAAGACAGTCCAAGTAGTAAAGCCATCAACTGCAAAAACAGTGCGCGCCATGCTTGAAACTGTCGTAGGGAAGGGCGGCACCGCACCTCAAGCCGCTATCCCTGGTTATCGCGTGGGTGGCAAAACAGGCACAGCGCAATATGTTGACCCAGCGTGTGGTTGCTATAACGGCGGTGTTGTGGCTTCCTTTATTGGTATGGCGCCAGCGGACAATCCTCAACTGGTTGTAGCGGTGAGCCTTGTGAATCCAAAGCGCAATGGTCGCTATGGTGGTGAATTGGGTGCCCCAGTATTCAAGCGCGTGATGACGTACGCACTGCAGGCGCGCAGCATTCCACCAACGGGTAAAACGGCTCCAAAACTTTTGCTGACAGTGGGCTAGTTCAATGGCTGACCAAGGAAAGAATCAGCACGTACCCATAACTGTCGCCTCACTTCTCGAATTGAATTTGCCTACCTTGGAAATTCATGGCGACGCCGTTGTGCCCATCAGCGGTATTGAACTGGATTCGCGCGTGATTGAACCAGGTGATCTCTTCGTTGCGATTGAGGGTCACCAAGCTCACGGTGTGCAGTTCCTTGATGAAGCTATAGCACGTGGCGCGGCTGCGATACTCACAGATCCCATCGGGTGGGAGCGGATATCAGAACAATCAACCGCACTACCTGTTGTGGTGCTATCCCATTCGCGCAGGCATCTTGGTGCCATCGCAAATGCCGTGTATGGATGCGCTGCGGAGCGCATCAATGTCATGGGCGTGACAGGTACGAATGGCAAAACAACGACCGCGTCGATGATCGAGGCTGGGCTAGTAGCCGATGGGCGACCCACTGGGTTTATCGGGACTACAGGCATTCGAATTGGCTCAACGCAAATAGTCAGTAAGCGCACCACGCCTGAAGCGACGACTTTGCACGGTGTGTTCGCTCAGATGGGCGAGCGATCAGTGAGCGATGTCGTCATGGAAGTGTCTAGTCACGCAGTTATTGAGCATCGCATAAGCGGCCTACATTTTTCGGTGGTGGGTTTCACAAATCTGTCTCAGGATCACCTCGATTACCACCACACGATGGAGGAGTACTTCCTCGCAAAGGCAGCTCTCTTTACGCCTCTTTATGCATCCAAGGCCGTGATTTGCATTGATGATGAGTGGGGGCAACGTCTCGCATCGCTTGCATCCATTCCTGTAACAACCATTTCGGTAACCGGAAAGTCAGCTGACTGGACGGCACGCAGCGATGCCAACGGCCGCATGGAAATCGCAGGTCCTCACGGAGTTACCGCCTTAATTGAGCTGTTGCTCCCAGGTGAATTCAACCGCGCAAATGCATTGCTCGCTTTTGTCATGTTGCATTCGGTCGATGTTGCGCCAAGAGCGATCGCTGAGGCGCTCTCTGTGGTGCAAGTGGAAGGAAGACTCCAACAAGTTCCCGCAAGTGGTGGTGCCGCACAGATTCGCGGAATCGTTGACTACGCACATACCCCAGATGCCGTAGCGCGAGTCATTGACGCAGTACGTGAGGCAACTGCCGGTCAATTGATTGTGGTGATCGGGGCCGGAGGCGATAGAGATGCGGCTAAGCGCCCACTCATGGGACAAAGCGCGGCGCGCCTTGCCGATCAGGTAATCGTGACCGACGACAATCCTCGTTCTGAAGACCCCGCACTCATTCGGGCATCAGTCCTGGAAGGAGCGCGAACCGTGTCTTCGATGAGCGGCAGCGGTCTACTTGAAATTGGAGATCGCGCTCAAGCAATTCATCTAGCGGTACAGCAGGCTCAAGCTGGTGACGTCGTGCTCGTTCTTGGTAAGGGTCATGAACTGGGTCAGGAAATCAACGGCATTGTGACTCCTTTTGACGATCGCGAGATCCTCAATCATGCACTCGATGTCAGAAACGGAGAAGTCGCATGATCACATTGACCGTTGCTCAGGTCTGCGAGATTTTGGGGGGTTCTCTCCTTGAGACCCAAGGCAATGAAGTCATCACTTCAGTGGTTGTTGATTCCCGTGAAGTGACGGCAGGTTCACTCTTCGTCGCGATCAAAGGCGAACGCGTTGACGGTCATGACTTTGCCAACGAAGTCATCAATATTGGCGCTGTTGCGGTGCTTTCAGAGCGCGAACTTGATGTGCCATGCATCGTGGTGTCGAACACGGTAGAAGCATTAGGCAAATTAGGTAAACATGTTCGCGATCAACTTTCTTGCACGGTCATCGCGATCACGGGTTCCAGTGGAAAAACATCGACCAAAGATCTCCTGGCATCAGTGCTGAGTGAATTTGGCGAAACAGTTGCCCCAATTGGCTCGTTCAACACTGAAGTAGGGGTTCCTCTTACGATTCTTCGGGCCAGTGAATCCACCCGTTTCCTGATTTTGGAAATGGGTATGCGCGGGCTTGGGCATATTGAATATTTATGTGAATTAGCGAGCCCTTCGATTGGGGTGCTACTCAACATTGGGTCGGCGCACATGGGCATGCTCGGTTCCCAAACAGCCGTCGCTCAAGCAAAGGGTGAACTTATTGCAGGCTTACCTGCTTCAGGTTTAGCAATCGTGAATGGCGACGATCCATTCGTGCGAGAACAAGTTGAGCGCACTCGGGCACGAGTTGTGCTCTTTGGAGAATCCGCAAATGCTGATGTTCGTGCATTAGACGTTGATCTGGATCCGATGGCCCGTCCAAAATTCACGTTGCGCTATGCCAGTCAAGATGCACAAGTGAAACTGCGTGTTCATGGTGAGCACTTCATTTCAAATGCGCTCGCCGTCGCCGCAGTAGCTTTGGAAATAGGTTTGCCCCTTGATGAAGTCGCAGCGGCATTAAGTAAAGCCACGATCCAGAGCAAATGGCGCATGGAAGTCACCGATACACCCGACGGTGTGATCGTTATTAACGATGCTTACAACGCCAATCCTGAATCAATGCGTGCGGCTCTCAAAACTCTGGCTGCCATGGGCACTGAGCAAACCACGTGGGCAGTCTTGGGGGAGATGCTCGAACTTGGTGACGAATCAATGATGGAACACGACGCAATCGGTCGGTTGGCTGTGCGTCTGGATGTGTCTCGCCTCATTTGTGTAGGGCCAGGAACTCGGGTCATGCATCTGGCTGCAAGCAATGAGGGCTCATGGGGGGATGAGTCCATGTGGGTAGAAGATGCCGACGCCGCGATCGCAGTGTTACGTGAGGAGCTTCTCGACGGCGATATCGTGTTAATTAAGGCTTCGCGCGGGGTTGGACTTGAGCGGGTGGCTGCAGCACTCACAGACCAGGAACAGCCATGAGACTCGTAGTTATTTCGATGGTGATCGCCACGATCGTCACGCTCATTGGCACCCCGCTGCTCATCAAATTCCTGGCAAAACATGGATATTCCCAGGCTATTCGTGTTTCCTCCGAAGGCGAGTTGTACCCCGATCACGAGAGCAAGCGCGGAACGCCATCCATGGGTGGCGTGGCCATTATTTTGGGCGTCTTCGTCGGCTATTTCTTGACACACCTCATTACTTGGCGGCCAGTCACGCCTTCGGCGATGCTCGTGTTGTATTTAACCCTCGGTCTGGGTTTGGTTGGCGTTGCCGATGACTACTTGAAGATTTTCAAACAGCGCAGCACTGGGCTTCGTGCCCGCACCAAACTCATCGGGCAGGCCTTCGTCGCACTCACGTTTGCTTGGCTTTCCTTGCAATTCACGAATGAAGGTGGCGCCCCAGCGTCAATGGCTATTTCATTCGTGCGAGACACGGCAATAGTGCTGCCTTTGGGTTTGTTCCTGTTGTGGGTGTGGTTCTTAATCACCGCCACTACGAACGGTGTGAACCTCACAGATGGTCTTGATGGATTAGCCATTGGAGCGTCGATCATGACCTTCTTGGCTTATGTCATCATCACGGTTTGGCAGTACGGCCAAAACTGTGCATTCCCAGATTCAGTGGCATCGACCTGTTATTCAACTGTGAGTCCGTTGGATTTGGCGATCGTTGCAGCAGCGCTAGCGGGCGCGAGCTTTGGATTCCTTTGGTGGAACACTGCACCTGCTCGCATCTTCATGGGGGACACCGGATCGCTCGCCTTGGGCGGCGGTATCGCCGGACTTGCGATTTTGAGCCGCACAGAATTGCTCTTGCCGCTGCTCGCTGGTTTGTTCTTGATCACTTCACTGTCGGTTATCGCTCAAGTCGGATCATTCAAACTCACCGGGCGTCGGGTATTTCGCATGGCTCCCTTGCACCACCACTTTGAGATGCTGGGGTGGCCGGAAATTCAAATCGTGGTCCGGTTCTGGGTTATTCACGGGCTATGCATCGGCGCGGGCATTGTGCTGTTTTATGCGGAATGGGTGCGTTCGTGATTCACAGCTTCTGTCGCGATTCTGATTGGTCGAGTGTTCACGTAACAGTCGCAGGAATTGGTATCGCTGGATTCGCTGCCGCAGATGCTCTTGCGCAATTGGGCGGTCACGTCACAGTTATTGATGCGGGTGATGGTGAAAAGCAGCGGGAAAAAGCTGAGGTCCTTGATGTCATTGGTGTTGAGGTACTCCTTGGCCACGATGGCGTATTGCCACAAACAGACCTTCTCGTCGTGTCTCCGGGCCTTCGACCATCTGACCCGCTGATCGTCCAAGCACAAGAACTCAATATTCCCGTATGGGGTGAGTTGGAGCTTGCTTGGAGGTTGCGTCCAACAAAAGGCGCTGCTCCGTGGCTTGTCGTAACCGGCACGAACGGTAAGACCACAACAACGCTGATGTTGGAATCGATGTTGAAAGCTGCCGGCTTACGCACTGTTGCTGCCGGGAATATCGGCAACTCACTCATCGGCGTTGTGATGCACGATGAACTTGATGTCATTGCTGTTGAGGTAGGTGCTCCACAATTGCCATTCGTGGAGTCAATGAGTCCACTTGCATCAGTGTGTCTCAACATTGCTGATGACCACATAGATCATTTCGGCTCCTTCGAGGCATATGTAGCAGCGAAAGCGAAAATCTATGAGCGCACACAAGTAGCTGCAATTTTCAATGTTGATGAACCAACAACGATGCGGCTAGTCGAAGAAGCAGATGTGGTCGAGGGGTGTCGAGCCGTTGGATTCACTCTTGGCGTTCCAGATGTTTCAATGCTTGGTGTTGTCGAAGAATTTCTCGTTGATCGCGCGTTCGTAGACGATCGACGCAACACCGCACAGGAATTGGCAACCGTTCAAGATGTGCATCCGTTAGCGCCGCATAACGTGGCAAACGCGCTCGCAGCTGCAGCGTTAGCCCGTGCTTATGGGGTTTCGGCAGCAGCTATCCAGCAGGGGTTGCAAGATTTTGAGCCTGCGGGGCACCGGATTGCGTACGTGGCAACCGTAAATGACGTGACATACATCGATGACTCCAAGGCAACCAACACGCATGCGGCACTGACATCCCTTCGCGCCTATGGGTCTGTGGTCTGGATTGCCGGGGGCATGGCTAAGGGCCAGGATTTTGATGAATTGATTCTCCAAGCAGGTCAGAAGTTGCGAGGAGTTGTGCTTCTCGGCGTTGATCGCGACGTCATTGCCCGAGGCATGGCTCAGCATGCTCCACAGGTTCCGGTCACCGTGATTGAACGTACCGATTCTGAGGCAATGGTGGAGGTTGTTGCGGCTGCACAAGCCTTTGCGCAAGCTGGCGACACCGTTTTGCTCGCCCCAGGGTGTGCGTCTTGGGACATGTTCCGCGACTACTCGCAGCGTGGCGATCTTTTTGCACAAGCGGTGCAGGCATTGGCGCAGGAACTACAATGAGCACATCAAAGGCAGGGAATCCGGTAAAAGACAGTCGCCTCAAGTATTTACTTAACCACCCACTGAGCACCTATTACCTCATCGGTGGATCTTCGGTATTGCTCTTGCTTTTGGGTCTGGTCATGGTGCTCTCCGCCTCGAGTATCGAGAGCTTCAAAACCTTCGAATCGTCCTACACACTCTTTGGTCGTCAGGCACTTTTTGGTGGCATTGGCTTAGTCGGGATGTATTTCGCCGCGCGAACTTCCATTCAATTTTGGCGCGGTATCGCCAAGTGGTTATTCATTATTGCTGTGGTGTTACTCATCGCGGTGTTAGTGATTGGTGTTTCGGTAGCCGGTCAAAAGAACTGGATAGATATCGTCGGCCCATTCCGCTTGCAGCCTTCTGAATTCGCAAAAATTGCGTTGGTTGTTTGGGGTGCCGATCAGATTGCCAAGAAGCTTGAATACAAGCGACCTTGGAAAGAATTGTTGTACCCCATTCTTCCGGTGGCCGTCGTTTTCATGGTGTTAGTGCTACTTGAAGGCGATTTCGGTAACACATTGCTGCTTGCAGCAATTCTGTGCGGAATGTTGTTTGTCGCCGGAATTCCTGGTCGCTTCTTTCTTGGGTTCGCTGGTGTGCTCGCAGTGGGCACACTCATACTTTCAATCGCGGCGCCTTATCGAATGGCGCGTTTTACTTCCTGGCTTGATCCAAATGCTGATCCGCTTGGTACTGGTTGGCAGCTCACCCAAGGGCAGTATGCCCTTGGAACAGGAGGAATTTTCGGCGTAGGGCTTGGTGCGAGTCGTGAAAAATGGGGGGCACTTCCTGAAGCGCACACTGACTTCATCTTTTCCGTGATCGGTGAAGAATTAGGTTTAATTGGAACGTTTTCTGTTCTCATTCTTTTTGCAGTACTCGCATTTGCGATTTTCCGGCTTTCACGCACGTCTCAAGACAATTTCGTACGCATTGCAACAGCTGGTGTAGGTGTGTGGATTGTGTTCCAAGCCATCACCAATATCGGAGCAGTGCTTGGTTTGCTACCGATCACAGGTGTGCCGCTTCCCTTCGTTTCCTATGGTGGCTCGTCGCTCGTACCAACCTTGGGCGCGATCGGCATGTTGTTGTGCTTTGCTCGAAATGAGCCAGGCGCACGTCAGTCATTGCGGCGCCGTCAAACTGCGCGCTCATTGGCGCGCCGATGAGAAGGCCCACGCATGTTGTGCTCGCAGCCGGGGGAACTGCAGGCCACATCGAGCCTGCACTTAATCTGGCCGATGCCCTGACCCAACTCGAGCCAGGTATCGAAGTCACTGTTATTGGTGGAGAACACGGACTTGAGAGCACGTTAGTCCCTGCACGTGGATACGTATTGCGCACCGTTCCTGCAGTTGCTATGCCACGCAAACTCTCTGTGGATCTCTTGACGGTTGGCCCCAAAGTGGGTAAGGCCAAGCGGGTCAGTGGTGAGATTCTTGACGAAGTTGATGCTGATGTCGTCGTAGGATTTGGCGGCTACGCGGCGCTGCCGGCTTACCTTGCCACCAAGAAGCGTGAGTGTGGATTGGTGCTCCATGAAGCCAATGCATCGGCAGGTCTTGCGAATAAAGTCGCTGCTCGATTTGCTGACTCAGTGTTGGTGAGCGTTACCGGAAGCCTGCCCGGCACCACGTTGGCGCTACCACTGCGAAGTGCGATCGCTCATCTTGATCGTGCTGCGATGCGCGCATCAGCTCGCGATTATTTTGGTTTGAATCCCAATACACCTGTGTTGTTGGTCTTTGGCGGCTCCCAAGGAGCACAGCACATCAACGCAGTACTCGCTGAGAGTTTGTCGAGCCTGTTGGCTCAAGACATCCAGGTGTTGCATGCTTATGGAACAAAGAATCAGGCCCCGGCATTAGCTCCAGGTTACGTTGCAGTTCCATATCTGGAGCGCATGGATCTGGCGTATGCCGCAGCGGACCTGGGTCTTACTCGTGCAGGTGCGATGACCGTGGCAGAAGTTGCCGCGGTTGGTTTACCGTCGATTTTTGTACCGCTTCCCATAGGTAATGGCGAGCAACGTTTCAATGCATTGCCCGTTGTGAATGCGGGCGGGGGGCTTGTGATTGAGAACGCCGAGTTGGACGCGGAGTGGCTCACAAGCACAGTGTCCCGACTCGTGAAAGATAGGGATGCATTACAGATGATGAGCCAAGCAACGGCCCAGTGTGGTGTTCGAGATTCTGCCACCACATTGGCAGCAGAAGTTCTGCGAGTGGCTGCGGTGTACCAAAGCAAGAAAGGCGTAACGCGTGGCTGATTTAGGGCATGTCTTCATCGTTGGAATCGGTGGGGCAGGCATGTCGGGCATCGCGCGTATCTTGGTCGCTCAAGGGGCACAGGTGTCAGGCAGTGACGCCAAGGATTCTCGTCGCCTTGAATCACTTCGCGCATTAGGCGTGAATGTGAACATTGGACACTCGAGTGAGTGGCTCAAGGGTGTTGACACCTTGGTGTTTTCAACAGCAATTCCAGAATCGAATCCTGAGCGTGCGGCGGCAGCTGAACTTGGTATTACTGAAATGAACCGAGCTGAAGCACTTGTGGCAGTGATGGCGGGCAGCCGGGGCGTGGCAGTTGCCGGTACGCATGGCAAAACCACGACCACCTCGATGCTTACTGTGGCTCTGCAGAGCTGTGGCGCTGATCCATCCTTTGCTATTGGTAGTGAGCTCAATGAAACAGGCGCGAATGCGCACTTAGGCAGTGGTGAAATCTTCGTCGTTGAAGCAGACGAAAGTGACGGGGCCTTTTTGCACTTGGATGCAGTGGCAGCAATCGTCACCAATGTTGAAGCAGATCACTTAAATCACTGGGGGAGTCTGGAAGCAATCGAGCAGGGCTTCTTAGAGTTCGCTAAGAATATTCAAGCCCGCTCAGGCTTCCTGACTGTCTGTATTGATGATGCGGGTGGTCGAAAATTGGCAACTGATGCACGAGCAATGGGCGTGGATGTGCGTTCATATGGCACGTCGCAAGACGCGGATTACCGTTTAGTGGATCCGACCTTGGTTGGTCGAGGCTGGGAATACTTTGTTGAGCACGCCGGAGAAAGCATTGGGCCAGTGCGCTTGCAGGTGCCCGGTGAACACAATGCCTTAAATGCCTTGGCTGCATTAGTAACGGGCATGGGCCTAGGCTTTTCCCCGGATGAGCTCATCGCAGGACTCGCTGAATTCACGGGTACGCGCAGACGTTTTGACTTCAAAGGTGAAGCCGATGGAGTGCGCGTTTTTGATGATTATGCCCATCACCCCACTGAAATTGCTGCCACGCTTCGCGCTGCTCGCGATGTAGTAGGCGAAGGTCGTTTGGTTGTGGCGTTTCAAGCCCATCATTACTACCGCACGGCTATGTTCTTAACGGAGTTCGGGCAAGCCCTGGGTTTGGCAGATGAGGTGATTGTGCTCGAGGTCTATGCGCCAGGTGAAACCCCTATTCCTGGCGCAAGTGGACAAACGATGGCAGCCAACGTTCCTTTGCCAGCCGAACAGGTGCACTTTGAGCCGTCATGGTCAGCGGTTGCAGGTCAATTGGCTGCCCGCGCTCACCCGGGTGATCTCATCATGACGCTGGGTGCTGGGGATATTGGCTTATTGGGTACCGAGGTGCTGGAGATTTTGGCTAGGCGTACATGAGCGAGCCTGAAGTTTCACCAACCGCGAATGACGGCGTCGTTGATCTTGATGCCAGAAGAGTGGTCACCCCAAAGAAACGGCGTCGCACTCTCATCACCATCTTCATTGTGATTGTGGCGCTTGCTGCCGGATGGGTCGTGTGGTTCTCATCGTTGCTGACCTCCGAGAGCGTCAGTGTGATTGGAGTGGAAGGTGCGCCGGCAGAGCAAATTGCGCAAGCCGCTCAGGTGCCGCTGGGCGTTCCACTTGCACAACTCGATACCCAAGGCATTGCTGATCAGCTTGTATCTATCCCTTGGTTAGCAAGTGTGGATGTGCGTCGAGGTTGGCCCCATGATGTCGTGATCGCAGTTGTGCCGCGCACAGCCATAGCGGTCACCGGAAGCGGACTTGGTGTTGATGCCAAGGGGGTGGAATTCGCACCGACTACCAAATTGTCTGCGAAGTTGCCCACGGTTACCGGCGACGGGATTGGTTTGGTCTCGGCGATGGGCGTACTGAATTCATTGCCCGATGATCTGCGACCAAAGGTTGCCAAATTGTCAGCCACTACCCGCGACAACGTCGAACTGACCTTGCACAGCGGCGCTATCGTGAAGTGGGGAAGTGTTGAGCAAGCCGAGCTCAAATCCCAGGTCACCCGAGCCCTCCTCAAGCGCAAAGCGAAAATTTATGACGTCTCTGCTCCCGAGCTTCCGACCACGTTTAAAGAGAAGGTCAAGCGTTAATGTGACGTAGGTCGCTTCCAAAATGGCTGACCGCACTTGCGCAACCGGGGTAAGACCTACTACCTTCCCGCCGCTTGAAACCGAGCTCATATTTCATCCTCTAGTTGAGGTTGAGGGTTCCGGAGTCAGGCGAAGGGGTCGACTTACCAAGTTGATCCGCCAACGAAGGAAGGGAAGCGCACGTGGCGGCTCCACAGAATTATCTCGCTGTTATCAAGGTTGTAGGCATTGGTGGTGGCGGCGTTAACGCAGTCAACCGCATGATCGAGGTTGGGCTCAAGGGCGTTGAATTCATCGCCATCAACACTGACGCTCAGGCTCTGCTCATGAGTGACGCTGACGTGAAGCTCGATATCGGACGCGAATTAACCCGCGGACTGGGAGCTGGCGCAAACCCAGAAGTTGGCAAGAAGGCCGCCGAAGATCATGCGGACGAAATCGAAGAAGTGCTCAAGGGTGCTGACATGGTGTTCGTGACCGCAGGCGAAGGCGGCGGTACCGGAACCGGTGGCGCACCAGTTGTTGCGCGCATCGCTCGTTCCCTCGGTGCATTGACCATTGGTGTGGTCACCCGTCCGTTCGGCTTCGAAGGTCGCCGCCGCTCGTCACAGGCTGACGATGGCATCGACGCCCTGCGCGCCGAGGTCGACACCCTCATCGTGATTCCAAACGATCGTTTGCTGTCGCTGTCAGATCGCAACATCAGTGTGATCGACGCATTCCGTCAGGCAGATCATGTGCTGCTCCAGGGTGTCTCGGGTATCACTGACCTGATCACGACCCCCGGTCTGATCAACCTTGACTTTGCAGACGTCAAGAGCGTTATGCATTCCGCTGGCTCTGCACTCATGGGTATCGGTTCAGCGCGAGGCGAAGACCGTGCCATTGAGGCAGCAGAAAAGGCCATCTCTAGTCCGCTTCTTGAAGCTGGCATTGATGGTGCCCATGGCGTCCTGCTGTCTATCTCGGGTGGCAGCGATTTGGGTCTGTTCGAAATCAATGAAGCCGCTCGCTTGGTAAGCGATGCAGCTCACCCCGACGCCAACATCATTTTCGGTGCCGTCATTGACGACACCCTTGGCGATGAGGTGCGCGTCACCGTGATCGCTGCCGGATTCGATGGCGGCGAGCCACCAGCTCGCTCGGCCTCCGTGCGTAAGACCGCTGAGCCACAAGCACCAGCAGCTTCCGCGACCGGTGAAGTGCCAGTGGTGACCTCACCGCCAGCACGCCCAGTTCAGCCAGCTCGCACCATCGTGTTTGACGATGCTGACGATGATCTGGATATCCCTGACTTCCTCAAATAGGGAACTTCCCCAGAAATCCCTATGAATCCTCTTGCCGCGGGACGTTTCAGGCCCGCGTCACCCTGTGGCCGCCCAGTAAACTGGGCGGCCACAGGTCGTTTGGGTGGCGGCAGTGTTGTGCCGTTTGATTCTTTGAATTTGTCGACCACCGTTGGTGATGACCAGAACACCGTGCTGGCCAATCAGTTGAGCGTGGCTGCCCTTGTGGGTGCCAGTGAATTGCACATTCTTGATGCCAAGCACGGATCACAGGTGGGCCTTGCATCTCACGCGGGGATTGCGCGCGGATGCGATGGAGTGGTCACCACAGTGCCAGGGCTTGGGCTCTTGGCTCTTGCAGCCGATTGCGTGCCAATTGTGTTGGCTGACCCAGGCGCGGGTGTTATTGCTGCCGCCCACTGTGGGTGGCGGGGGCTCACGGCAGGCATCGTGGAAGCAACTGTGAGCGCGATGCGCGCACAGGGTGCAATAACTATTCAGGCAATTACTGGACCAGCGATTTGTGTTCACTGTTATCCAGTGCAGCAGGACTGCATCGATCAATTGCGCGATGGCCTTACGCCCGAACAATTTCTTTCGGTGTCGCACAAGATCGGCAGTCAATGGCATGTTGATGTGCGGTCGGGAGTGCACAGGCAATTGGCGCAGCAAGATGTGCAGTTCAGCAGTGTGGATCGATGTACGTTCGAGGATTCATCGCTGTTTTCCTACCGGCGCGATGGCCGTACTGGCCGTCAAGGAATGATGATTGTGTTATGAGCGAAGACCGTCTTTTGGAACTTTCCTTGAACTTGAGTGAAGTCCATGCACGAGTAGATGCTGCTTGTGTTGCGGCCAATCGGGCGCGAAGTGAGGTCCAAGTTCTTGCTGTAACAAAAACCTTTCCGGCTTCCGATCTGGATCTCCTTGCGCAATTGGGATGCACAGATGTTGGCGAAAGTCGCGATCAAGAAGCACGCGCTAAGAGACAGGACGTTGCAAGCCCGCTGCGTTGGCACATGATCGGCCAAGTCCAACGCAAGAAGGCCAAGCATGTGGCTGCCTGGGCCGATGTCGTGGAATCGGTGGATCGCATCGAACTGGCGCAGGCACTTGAGTTGGGGGCCCAAGCTGCCGACAAGACTCTTGACGTGCTGATTCAAATATCCCTAGACCCGCTGGGCTCGCCCAATCGAGGGGGAGTCGATCGCATCGGCGTTGCCCCGCTGGCGGAACTCATATTGAAATCCACCCACCTGAACTTGATGGGAGTGATGGCTGTGGCGCCCCTAGAGGGCGACCCGCAGGCCGCCTTTGAACTGCTAGCGCTCTCGCACACGCAGCTGCTGCAGATGGCTCCGCAGGCCCGGACTGTCTCTGCCGGCATGAGCGGGGATTTGGAAATAGCTATTGCCAACGGCGCGACACAGGTGCGTATAGGGGGCGCGCTCCTAGGGAACAGGCCTCCTCTGAAGTAGCCTGAGAATTCCTGTAGGTCGATTTTCGGAGGTTTTACGTCTCATGGCTAGCGCAATGCGCAAGATGGCTGTGTATCTCGGCCTCGTAGAGGACGACGAACACGAGGAACTGTACGCAGATGATTACGAAGATGTGCGCCAAAACGTGCGCACCCGTGATCGTCGTCCGCCAGCTCCTGCGTATGAAGAGCGCGAGCCCGATCGATACCAAAGCCGCAGTGTGCGCGCGATCCCAGATCAGCGCGCTGTGCGTACCTTCCGTGATGATGCCACTCCAGATCGTCGCCCATCAATGGCGCCAATGGCTGATCGTCGCCCAGTAGCACCTGTTGAATTCAGCCGCATCGAAACTGTTCATCCGCGCAGTTATAACGATGCACGCCGCATCGGCGAGGATTACCGAGATGGCGTTCCTGTCATCATGAACCTCACTGAACTGGATGATCCAGACGCAAAGCGCATCATTGACTTCGCAGCTGGTTTAGTTTTTGGCATGCACGGCAGCATCGAACGCATCACCAACAAGGTGTTCTTGCTTTCACCTCCAAATGTTGATGTCGGCGAAGCTGCTCGTGCGCAGATTGCCCAAGACGGTTTCTTCAACCAGAGCTGATGCGTGCCGTAGGGCAAATCCTTGCCACCATTTTGTTTGTTTACCAGTTAATTTTCTTTGCCCGCATCGTGTTCGACCTGTTGCAAATGTTCGCGCGGTCATGGCGCCCACGAGGCCCGATTCTGATTCTTGCTGAAGTTATTTATTCCTTAACTGACCCACCATTGCGGTTGCTGCGCAAAGTTATTCCGCAAGTACGCCTCGGTGGTGTAGCTCTGGACTTTTCGTTCTTAATCCTGCTCATCGTCTTGCAGATGTTGATTGGGATCTTGAGCAGTATTGGTTAGTTGCGCGCAATAGCGATTGAGCCGCTGTACTCAGCTACATCAACAATGATGGTTCCGCCCAAATCGTTATGCACAGAAGTGGCCAGAACCTCGCCAGCAATTTCTTCAGCATGATCGGCCCACATCTGCATGACATCAGAATCTTGGGATGACCACCACAGGGTGATGCGGTCAGACACTTCAAAGCCCGCATTCTTGCGTGCTTCTTGAATTGCGCGCACAACTTCACGGGCAAGGCCAGCGCGGCGTAGTTCGTCAGTGATGGTGAGATCCAAAGCGACACTTTCGCCACCTTCAGACGCCACTGCCCAACCCTCGCGTGGAGTTTCAGTAATCACTACATCGTCAGCAGTAATCTCCACAGTTCCAAGTTCGCCTGCCTCAAGGGACACTGAACCGGTGCTGCGCATGGTTGCGTGAAGTTGTGCTGCATCAGATGCCGTTATGGCAGCGGCTACGAATTGAGTCTGTTTGCCAAAGCGAGCACCAAGGGCGCGAAAGTTTGCCTTCATCGAGATATCAACGAGGCCTGCTTCTTGTGAATCGAGCGCATCACTGGATTGAATGTTGAGCTCTTCACAGACTTGATCACGAAGAGCCTGGGAAAGATCAGCCCAACCAGGCGCAGATACGAGCGCGCGACGAAGCGGCTGGCGGGTGCGCACGCCACTGGTTGCACGCGCAGCACGACCAAGTTCAACGATGCGGCGTACCAAGGCCATGTCTGTTGCAAGCTTTTCATCAACAATGGATTCATCAACCAGTGGCCATGAGGCCAAGTGCACTGAATCTGGCGCATCCCCAACGCTAAACAAGTCTTGCCACACGCGTTCAGTGATGAATGGTGTGAATGGAGCCATGCACAGGGTTACCGTGCGCAGCGCTTCGTGCAAAGTTGCCAGTGCAGCTGGATCGCCATCCCAGAATCGACGACGGGATCGACGCACGTACCAGTTGGAAAGATCGTCAATGAAGGTCGCGATCAAACGACCAGCTGCTTGAGTATCAAATTGATCAAGCGCAGCATCAACATCGCGCGCAAGGCGATTGGACTCCGACAGCAGCCACTGATCAATGATTGGACGATCGGCAATTGCTGGGGCTGGTGAAGTTGGGTCCCAATCAGCAAGGCGACCGTAGAGTGATTGGAAAGCAACAGTGTTCCAGTAAGTAAGGAGCGTCTTGCGCACAACATCGGCGATAGCCGTATGGCCAACACGACGAGCCTGCCATGGTGAACCCGAAGCCAGCATGAACCAACGTACGGCGTCTGCACCATGATCGTTCATCAGTCCGATTGGTTCAAGCACATTACCCACGTGCTTACTCATCTTGCGACCATCTTCATCAAGGATGTGTCCAAGGCAGACAACGTTCTTATATGAAGACTGATCGAATACGAGTGTGCCGATGGCCATCAAGGTGTAGAACCAACCGCGGGTCTGGTCGATTGCTTCGCAGATGAAGTCAGCTGGGTATTGCGCAGCGAAATCAACGTCACTTTGTGGATAGCCGACGGCGGCAAAAGGCATGGCGCCTGAGTCGTACCAGCAGTCGATGACTTCTGGAACGCGGGTGGCAATTGCTGCACACATTGGGCAAGGGATGGTGATGTCATCGACGTACGGACGATGCGGATCAGTGTCGCAAACATCGCGACCAGCAAGAACGCTGAGTTCAGCTAGTGATCCAACAGCAGTGAGGTGGCCTTCGTCGCATCGCCAGATAGGCAGGGGAGTGCCCCAGTAGCGGTTGCGTGAAAGTGCCCAATCGACGTTGTTATCAAGCCAGTCACCGAAGCGACCATGCTTGATCGTTCCTGGGAACCAATTCGTGTTTTCGTTTTGCGCAATCAGTTGATCTTTGATTGCAGTAGTGCGGATGTACCACGATGGTTGCGCGTAGTAGATCAATGGAGTGTGGCAACGCCAGCAATGCGGATATGAGTGCTCGTATTGCACATGCTTAAAGAGTCGACCTGATTCGTCGAGCATCTTCACAAGTTCTTCATCGGCCTTCTTGAAGAAAATTCCACCAACAACGGGAACAGAATCCTCGAAGTGACCATTTGGCAACACAGGATTGATAACAGGTAATCCGTAAGCCCGGCATGAAGTGAGGTCGTCAGCGCCAAAGGCAGGGGCTTGATGAACTAAGCCTGAGCCGTCATCAGTTGTGACGTAATCAGCCAAAATGACGTAGTGCGCGTCAGGGATTTCAATTAAATCAAATGGGCGTTCATATCCAATGCGTTCCAATTCGCTACCTGGCATGGTTGCTAGAACTTCAAAGCCTTCATCAAACAACCCTGCAGCGAGCTCTTGTGCAACAACGAGTGTTTCACCATCAACGGTGCGCACAACTGCGTAGGTTGCAGTGGGCTTCACCGCAACTGCCGTGTTGGAAACCAAGGTCCACGGAGTTGTGGTCCATACGAGTAATGCTGCGTCGGGGAACTTGGCTAAGAAATCAGCATCGGTAACCGGGAAGCGCACGTAGACCGAAGGATCAACAACGGTTTCATAACCCTGTGCAAGCTCATGATCAGAAAGTCCAGTTCCACAACGTGGGCAATATGGCGCGACGCGGTGGTCTTGCACGAGTAAGCCCTTGTCGAAAATTTGCTTTAATGACCACCACACGCTTTGGACGTAGCCGGCATCCATGGTCCAGTAGGCACTGTCCATATCGACCCAGTACCCCATGCGGTTAGTCATCTCGGTGAATTCACCGACGTGACGCAACACTGATTCCCTGCAGCGATCGTTGAATTCAGCAACACCAAACGTTTCGATGTCTTGCTTGCCAGAGAAGCCAAGTTCTTTCTCAACGGCAAGTTCAACAGGCAGGCCGTGGCAGTCCCAGCCAGCCTGGCGAGGGACGTGATAGCCCTTCATCGTGCGGTAGCGCGGGAAAATGTCTTTGAAGGCTCGAGCCTCCACGTGGTGGGTGCCGGGCGTGCCATTGGCAGTGGGCGGACCCTCATAGAAGACCCAGGAGGGGCGACCCTGGCTTAGCTCAAGAGATCGAGCGAAGGTGTCTTTTTCCTCCCAGAGCGCCAACACCTCATGCTCCATCGCAGTGAGGTCGATCTGTGCGGGCACAGCGCGATACATGGAGCTCCTAGCCAAGATGAGGTGAGAGACAAGGATATCGGCCCCGAACTCGTCGGGCTGCTTGTGCCCAATGCGGCGCGGCAGCGGGGTATGGGGGCCCTGATGACTTAGAGTCCGCCGGGATTACCAAGCAAGGGGGCACGACCATGGCTGCAAAGAAAGCGGCGGTAAAGGCACCGGCGAAGAAGGCTGCGCCGGCCAAGAAGGCTGCGCCGGCGAAGAAGGCCGTCGCTGCTAAGCCAGCACCCAAGAAGGCTGCCGCTCCAGCCAAAAAGGTCGCTCCAAAGCCAGTAGTCAAGAAGGCTGCGCCCGTGAAAAAGGCTGCTGCTCCTGCAAAGCCAGTGGCCAAGAAGGCTGCTCCGGCTCCGGTAAAGCCAGTTGCCAAGCCAGTTGCAAAGACTGAACCAAAGGCCGCACCAAAATCTGCTGCCAAGAAAGCCGAACCAGCGCCGAAGGTTGAAGCGCCAGTTGTTGAAGAAGCGCCGGCCAAGCCAGTGATCAAGCGCCCAGTTCCCACGATTTCAGCGAATAAGCCCAAGAAGCAGTTGGCGCCAAATGGCAAGCCACTTGTTCGTGAAGATGAATCACCATGGTCTGCGGCTGAGCTCAAGGAAGTGCGTAAGGCACTGAATGAAGATATCAAGCGTCTGGAAGAAGAACTCATCAACGCAGAAGCAGGTCTTGAGGATCTGATTCGAGATTCGGGTGATGGCGCAGGCGACGATGCTGCGGATGCCGGTTCCAAGACATTCGAGCGTGAACATGAAATGTCGCTGGCAAATAACGCACGCGAGATGTTGCTGCAGGTCGGCCACGCAATCGCGCGTCTTAACGACGGCACATACGGTGCTTGTGAGTCCTGCAGCAAGCCAATTGGTAAATACCGTCTGCAAGCTTTTCCTCGCGCAACCTTGTGCTTGGTGTGTAAGCAGGCTGAAGAACGCTTGATGCTCTAGCAACTAGAGTGCTCATGTGAGTACCGCTTCAAGTCGTCGTCCAATTATCGTTTTGGCGGCAGTCTCACTTGGCGTGGTGTTCCTAGATCAACTGACCAAGGCTTGGGCCTACTCAACTTTGCGTCCCCGCATCCTCAATGGCGAAGGCTCCATTGAAGTTCTTGGATCGTTGTTGAAGTTCACCTATACACAAAACACCGGTGCTGCTTTCAGCATCGGTACAGGTGCGACTTGGATCTTTAGCCTCATTGCTGTTGGTATTGCGGTATTCATCATCCGTTCCGCAAAAGATCTTGGCAGCGTTGCTTGGGCAGTAGGGCTTGGCGGATTACTCGGTGGATTACTCGGTAACTTGATTGACCGACTCATCCGCGAACCAAGTCCGGGCCAGGGTTTTGTTGTTGACTGGATTCAGATACCGAATTTTCCGGTGTTCAATGTCGCCGACATGAGCATTACATTTTCTGCCATCTTGATGGTGATCCTGGCTTTACGCGGGATTGACTACAAGGGAACTGCGAGCGCAGGTTCATGACAATACGCACGATTCCAATTCCTGATGGCCTTGATGGCGAACGCGTGGATGCTGGGCTTTCACGTTTGATTGGTTTATCTCGAACGAAAGCAGCTGCACTTGTCGAGGCAGAGCACGTGTTCATGGATGGCAAGACGCTAATTAAGAGTGATCGACTGATCGCTGGTGCGATGCTGCAAGTTGATCCCGATGCACTTGATGTTGATAAGAACGTTGACGAAGTTCCGCAGCCCGTTCCAGGCATGAAAATTCTTTATGACGATGACGATTGTGTGATTGTCGATAAGCCGGTTGGTGTTGCTGCACACGCAAGCCCTGGCTGGACCGGCCCAACAGTGGTGGGTGGCTTGGCTGCCGCTGGTTATAACATCACGAGTTCTGGTGCAGCTGAGCGTCAAGGCATCGTGCATCGCCTCGACGTTGGAACGTCAGGTGTGATGGTTGTTGCCAAGAGTGAGCGCGCCTACACAAGTTTGAAGCGTCAGTTCAAAGAGCGAACCGTTGAAAAGATTTATCACGCAGTCGTGCAGGGCCAGCTTGATCCTCTGCGTGGAACTATTGATGCACCGATTGCGCGCCATCCACATCACGACTATCGCTTTGCGGTGATCGCAGGCGGTAAAGCCAGCGTGACTCATTACGAAACCTTGGAAGCTTTTACTCATGGTTCGCTCGTTGAAGTGCACTTGGAGACAGGTCGTACTCACCAAATTCGCGTGCACATGTCGGCCATGCGTCACCCATGTGTGGGGGACTTGACCTACGGCGCTGACCCGACCCTGGCCAAGAAAGTTGGCCTAGAGCGGCAGTGGCTCCACGCGGTTACCTTGGGCTTTGAACACCCATCATCAGGGGATCGAATCGTGGTGACCAGCCAGTATCCGCAGGATCTGGTGACCTCACTTGCGCGCCTTCGCGATGGGGCCTGAGGCCAAAGTTAGAGTGGGTCAATGACATCGGAGGAGCAGTTCGTTCACCTCCACGTGCATACCGAATATTCGATGCTCGATGGGGCTGCGCGCCTCGATGATCTCCTTGGTGAAGCCGTAAAACTTGGTATGCCAGCCATTGCCATGACAGACCACGGCAATCTCTATGGCGCCTATGAGTTCTACTCCAAGGCCAAAAAGCACGGCATCAAACCCATCATTGGACTTGAAGGCTATTACGCACCACAGGGTCGTTTTACTCGCGCCCAGTTCGATTTTGGTGGAGGCTTTGATGAAGGAACTCCTGAGGATCCAACGGCTGGCCGCGGTAAGCAGAGCTATACCCATATGACCTTGTGGGCAGAAAACACTGCTGGCATGCACAATCTGTTTCGCGTTTCCTCACTTGCAAGCCTTGAAGGTCTCTATCACAAGCCACGCTTTGACCGAGATCTCTTGGAGCGTTACGGCAAAGGCTTAATCGGTACCACTGGTTGCCCAAGTGGTGAAGTCAACCGTTGGTTGCAGGCCGGCCAATACAAGAAGGCACTTGCTGCAGCAGCTGACTACCGCGACATCCTTGGAGCGGGTAACTACTTCTGTGAAGTGATGGATCACGGCCTGCAGATTGAAACGCAGTTCAGGCTTGATCTGATGAAGATCGCGAAAACCCTTGAACTTCCATTGATCGCAACCAATGACCTGCATTACGTGCGCGCATCTGATGCAGACACGCACGACGTGTTGCTGTGTATTGGTACGCGCACCACGATGGATGATCCAAAGCGTTTCCGTTTCGATGCACGGGATTTCTATTTGAAGAGCGCAGAAGAAATGCGCAAGGTCTGGAAGGAACTTCCTGAAGCTGTTTCCAACACCCTGTTAATTGCAGAGCGTTGCGATGTCACCTTCACCGAAGGCGCAAACCTCATGCCACAGTTCCCGGTTCCTGAAGGGGAGTCGGAAGAGTCATGGTTGGTCAAGGAAGTTGAGCTCGGGCTGGCAAAGCGTTACAAGGGTGAGATTCCTGATGATGTGCGCAAGCAAGCTGAATATGAAGTCGGCGTCATCATGCAGATGGGCTTCCCCGGCTACTTCTTGGTGGTTGCTGACTTGGTGAAGTATGCAAAAGACAATGGCATTCGTGTTGGTCCAGGTCGTGGTTCTGCAGCGGGCGCAATGATCGCGTATGCACTTGGCATTACTGATCTTGATCCGTTGAAGCATGGCTTGCTATTTGAACGTTTCTTGAATCCGGAACGTATTTCGATGCCCGACATTGATATCGACTTCGATGAACGTCGACGCTCAGACATGATCCGTTACGCAACTCAGCGCTACGGCGAAGAGCATGTTGCGCAGATCATTACCTACGGCTCAATCAAGGCAAAGGCTGCCATCAAAGACAGTGCACGCGTTCTTGGTTATCCGTACGCGGTCGGTGACCGCATCACCAAGGCAATGCCACCTGCCGTGATGGGTAAAGACATCACCATTGCAGGCATGTTTGATCCAAAACACGATCGCTATTCGGAAGCTGCTGAATTCCGAGCGCTTGTTGAATCAGATGTTGATGCAGCGCGCGTTGTTGACACGGCTAAAGGGCTTGAGGGTCTGAAGCGTCAACCAGGTGTGCATGCCGCGGGCGTGATTTTGTGCCGTGAGCCGTTACTTGACGTGGTGCCAATTTGGCGCCGTGAACAAGATGGTTCGATCATCACGCAGTTCGACATGGGTGCCTGCGAAACCCTGGGCCTACTCAAGATGGACTTCCTTGGTCTTCGTAACCTCACCGTGCTTGATGACTGTTTGAAAAACATTCAAGCCAACCGCGGTGAAACTGTGGTGTTGGAAGATCTTGGGTTGGAAGATCAACTGACCTACGAATTGCTTTCGCGCGGTGACACCTTGGGCGTCTTCCAGCTTGATGGTGGCCCAATGCGTCAGTTGCTGCGTTCCATGCAGCCCGATAACTTCGAAGATATTTCTGCCGTGCTTGCGTTGTATCGCCCAGGCCCGATGGGTGCTAACGCGCACAATGATTACGCCGACCGCAAGAACCATCGCAAACCAGTGGTGCCAATTCACCCTGAACTTGAAGAGCCGCTCTCGGAAATCCTTGGCGATACCTACGGCCTGATTGTGTATCAGGAACAAGTCATGGCGATCGCGCAGAAACTTGCCGGGTACTCACTTGGTGCTGCAGACCTCTTGCGTCGCGCAATGGGCAAGAAGAAAAAGGAAATTCTTGAGCAGGAGTTTGTGCCATTTAGTGAGGGCATGAAGGCCAATGGTTACGGCGATGCTGCCATCAACAAGCTGTGGGAAATTCTGGTTCCCTTTTCTGATTACGCCTTCAATAAAGCGCACACTGCTGGCTACGGCTTGGTTTCCTTCTGGACTGCTTATCTCAAGTCGAATTACCCATCTGAATACATGGCTGCACTGCTGACCAGTGTCAAAGACGATAAAGACAAGTCAGCGGTGTACCTGAACGAGTGCCGTCGCATGGGTATCAAGGTGCTGCCACCTGATGTCAACGATTCTGACTTTGATTTCACGCCTCGTGGCACCGATATTCGCTTTGGCCTTTCGGCTATTCGCAATGTTGGTGGCAACGTCGTTGATTCGATCATTGAAACCCGCCGCAAGGTTGGTCGTTTTGCCGACTTCCACGATTTCATCGCACAAGTTGAAGCTTCGGTTTGTAACAAGCGCGTGGTGGAGTCGCTTATTAAGGCTGGCGCCTTCGATTCACTTGGTCATACCCGCAAGGGCTTGGCATCTGTGCACGAGCAGGTGGTGGATTCAGCCGTTGACATCAAGCGAGCTGAAGCTGTTGGCCAGTTCGATCTCTTTGGCGGGCTAGATGCATCCAATGACAACACCTTGGTGATTCCTCCAGATATTTCCATCGGGGAGTGGGATAAGAAGATCCTGCTCGCACACGAACGCGACATGCTCGGTCTGTATGTGAGTGATCACCCGCTTCATGGAACTGAACGAGTGCTCGCGCAATTAACTGATCGCAGCATTGCGTCGCTCATCATGGACGAAAACGTTGATGGCGTCATGGTCACCATTGGCGGCTTGGTCACTTCAGTGCAGCGCAAAACCACGAAGCAAGGTTCATCCTGGGCCATTGTCAGCCTTGAGGATCTTGAAGGCTTGGTTGAAGTCATGGTCTTCCCGCAGACGTATCAAAAGGTCAGCACCATGCTGATTGAAGATGGTGTGATCATCGTGCGTGCCCGCGTTGATCGCAGTGATGACGATGGCTTACGTGTGGTTGCGATGGAAATCAGTGCGCCAGACATCACTGAAGGCGACAGCGGCCCTGTGCGGTTGTCGATGCCAGCGCAACGCTGCATTCCGCCGCTTGTTGATCGTCTGAAAGAAATTCTTGCGGTACATCCAGGCACCACTGAAGTCCATTTGCATCTCACTGGCGGCACGAGCACCACAGTGCTTCGCCTTGATGACAAGTTGCGCGTCACGCCAAGCCCAGCGCTCTATGGTGATCTCAAAGCGTTGCTTGGCCCGAACTGTCTGAGCTGATGTCCGTCAAACGAAAAGCTTCGGCAGTGATCACCGCTGGTGTGTTGTTTGGGCTGGTGATCGGTACCGCGCTTGGCGTGATGTGGTGGCGTTTGGCTCCGCGAGTGGAAGTCGTTGTTGAGTCAGGCCAGTTAGTTGATTTTCAGACCAAGGGGTTTTTGGCATCAGATATTTCCTATGGTGCTTTGGCGATAGTCGCGGGATTGCTCGTGACCATTGGCTTGGCCCGTATGCGGCGCGAACATTTGCTTTCAGTGTTGGTCGCAGGTGTGCTCAGTGGCTTGGTCGGATCCTTCTCGATGTTGTGGGTGGGCCATTACTTGGGTCGCGTGGATATTGCAGGCCTAGCTGGTACTGAAACGGGGGTTGTTGAAGGCCCGTTGGTGTTGCATATGGGAGCCATGCTGCTTGTATGGCCGATTATCGCGGCGGTTGTGGTCACAGTGCTGGCATTTGAAGACTGGCTGGGCGGTCTCAAGCGCAAATAGTGGCGTGAAAAGGCAAGGCCCCATCTACGCGTAAACTCATGGGGTGATCCGGCGCATTGACCTACGAGGCACCCATGTGGATGCCCGCACCACGTTGCCTCGAGCAGCCATGGATGTGGCTGATGCCAGTGCAGTGATTGCTCCAATACTTGAAGATATTCGCACCCAGGGTGCATCCGCTGTGGCTGCTTGGTCAGCAAAACTTGATGGGGTAGCGCCTCCAACACTTCGCGTGCCTGCCCAAAAGCTGGCACAGGCAGAAGCAGAGCTCGATCCCAAGGTTCGTGCAGCGCTTCTTGAGGCCATTCGCCGCGCGCGGTTAGTACATGCAGATCAGCGTCGCGTTGATGTGGAAACGATCGTGGTTCCCGGTGGCACGGTTACTGAGCGCTGGATTCCCGTTTCGCGTGTTGGTTTGTATGTGCCCGGTGGTCGTGCGGTGTACCCAAGCAGCGTGATCATGAATGTTGTGCCAGCTCAAGTTGCTGGAGTGCAGTCACTCGTTGTGGTGTCTCCTCCACAAAAAGATTTTGACGGTTGGCCGCACCCAACAATCCTTGCCGCATGTTCATTGCTTGGTGTTGAAGAGGTGTACGCCGTTGGTGGCGCACAAGCAGTTGCGATGTTGGCCTACGGGGTTGAACTTGAAGACGGCACTCGTTGTGCACCAGTTGATTTAGTTACTGGCCCAGGAAACATCTATGTGACTGCTGCTAAGCGTTCATTGCAAGGTGTGATCGGCATTGATAGTGAAGCCGGGCCAACAGAAGTTGCAATCCTTGCTGATGATTGCGCAAATGCGGCGCACGTAGCTGCAGATCTCATTAGCCAAGCAGAACATGATCCGATGGCGGCTGCAGTTTTAGTCACGCCGTCTGTGGCACTTGCTGATGCGGTGATTGCCGAAGTAGAACGCCAGGTTCCGCTCACCAAACACATTGATCGCATCAGCACAGCACTTGCTGGTGAGCAAAGCGCTGTGGTGTTGGTCGATAGCCTCGAAGAAGGTCTTGAACTTGTCAATCAGTACGCAGCAGAACACCTTGAGATTCAAACGGTGAATGCACGCGAGTGGGCCATGCGCGTGCGCAATGCTGGCGCGATTTTCGTTGGTGCCTACGCACCAGTGAGCTTGGGTGATTACGCCGCAGGTTCAAACCACGTGCTGCCAACCGCGGGTGCTGCTCGTCATTCATCTGGTTTATCGGTTCAGTCGTTCCTGCGTGGGGTACACGTCATTGAGTACGACGAGCCTGCGCTGCGCGATGTTGCTGAGCATGTCATCGCCCTGTCACATGCAGAGGATCTGCCCGGCCACGGTGCAGCAATTGCTGTGCGGTTCACCGAGCAATCATGAGTTCCTTTGTGCCGCCTATCAGGGCGGATCTTGCCAATGAAGTGCCCTACGGCGCTCCGCAGTTAGACGTTCCAGTTCGCCTGAACGTCAACGAGAACCCTTTTGCGCTTCCGCAGGAGTTGGCGCAAGCCATGGGTGCAGCGGTGGCTGCGATTGCCCCAGACCTCAATCGCTATCCAGATCGCGAAGCAGTGGAACTTCGTGCTGAACTTGCGAAGTACTTAAAGAGTGAGTCAGGTGTTGTCGTCACCGGCGAACAGGTGTGGGCTGCAAATGGTTCCAATGAAGTCATGCACCAACTGTTCTTGGCATTTGGTGGCCCTGGACGCACAGCGATCAGTTTTGATCCGACATATTCGATGTATCCGGAGTATGCACGCGACACGTTCACTCGTTACCTCACCTTTGCGCGTAACGATGACTTCTCGGTTGACGTAGCTAGTGCAGTCAAAGCGATTGCGGATGAGCAGCCGTCAATCGTGTTGCTCACGTCGCCAAATAATCCAACTGGAACAGCAGTTGCCACCACTGACATCATCGCGATACTTGAAGCAGGTTTGGCAGTCAATGCGGTTGTGGTGGTTGATGAGGCCTACGCAGAATTTCGTCGCACGGGAACGCCAAGTGCACTTGAGTTACTGGCGCAGTACCCAAACTTGATGGTCTCGCGAACGATGAGCAAGGCCTTTGGTTTAGCCGGTGCTCGGTTGGGTTACGCAATTGCCAGCACCCAGTTGATTGATGCTTTGCGCATTGTTCGTCTGCCGTATCACTTGTCAGCAGTGACGCAAGCAGTAGCAGTCACCGCACTACAGCATGCGCATGTTTTGCAGGCACAAGTCGCCACCTTGCGAGAAGAGCGCGATGCGCTTGCTCAGTGGCTTGAGCAACAGGGGTATCGCGTTGCACACAGTGACGCCAACTTCATTTTGTTTGGCACCTTCGAAGATAGAGACGTCGTTTGGCAGTCACTTCTCGATCAAGGCGTGCTTATTCGTCAGACGGGTCCAATGGGATGGCTGCGCGTCAGCGTGGGTACTCCTGAAGAAAACGATAGGTTCAGGGCGGCGTTGCTTCAGGCGCCAGGAACGGAACAGGAGGCCCAGTAATGAGCCGTACCGCACGCGTTGAGCGAGTGACCAAAGAAAGTTCAGTGCTCGTTGAACTGAACCTTGATGGCACGGGTGTGCACACAATCGATACAGGCGTTCCGTTTTACGACCACATGCTTTCTCAGTTGTCTAAGCACGGCTTGATTGATCTCGTCGTACAAACCAAGGGCGATCTTCATATCGACGCACATCACACCGTCGAAGACACGGCTTTGGCTGTTGGTCAGGCAATCAATGAAGCATTGGGTGATCGAGCTGGGTTGCGTCGTTTCGGTGATGCAGCAGTGCCTCTGGATGAAACGCTCGTACAGGCAGTCGTTGACCTTTCCGGGCGCCCATACCTCGTGCATGAAGAGCCAGAACTTGTTGAGTTGATCGGTACCTATGACACTTCACTGACCCGTCACATCTGGGAATCAATTGTGGCAACCTCACAAATCACCTTGCATGTGCGCGTGATTTCAGGTCGCAATGCTCATCACATCGTTGAAGCGCAGTTCAAGGCTGTTGCTCGTGCGCTTCGAGACGCCGTCACCAAGGATCCACGTGTAGTTGGCGTGCCTTCAACTAAGGGAACTCTCACCGCATCGTGAACGCACCATCAGTAGTACTCCTTGATTACGGTTCCGGAAATCTTCGCTCGGCTCATCGCGCGCTGGAACAGGTGGGCGCGAATGTCACGGTAACCGCTGACTTCGACGCTGCTCTTGCAGCTGATGGGCTGCTGGTTCCAGGTGTCGGTGCTTATGACGCATGTATGAAGGGCATCCGTGCCGTGCGCGGAGACATGATGGTTGATCGTCGGCTTGCCGGAGGGCGCCCAGTGATGGGCATCTGTGTTGGCTTGCAGGTCATGTTCGATCAAGGCGTTGAGCACGGTATTGAAACGCAAGGACTTGGCCAATGGCCTGGCGTGGTGGAACAACTTGAAGCACCTGTGCTGCCGCATATGGGTTGGAACACAGTGCGCGTTGCACCGGGTTCAACACTGTTTGAAGGTGTTGTGGGGGAGCGCTTTTACTTTGTGCACTCCTACGCTGTTCGTAACTGGGAGTTTGAAGCCCGTGACCCTAATCAGCAGGTGCCATTGGTGACTTGGAGCCATCACGGCGAAGATTTTGTTGCGGCTGTTGAAAACGGACCGCTTGTTGCTACCCAGTTCCATCCAGAAAAGTCAGGGGATGCAGGCTTGCATCTGCTGGAAAATTGGGTGAAGTCGCTCAACTAGCTGGCAAGTTTGTTGCTCGCTAGCCGATTAAGGCTGATGCCAAGTTCAGCTGCTTGCATTGCAAGTTCGCGGTGCAGTGTTGCTGGAATGCGTAATCGGAATTCTCCGCTGTATGTGCGCTCCGCGAATGCAGTCGGAATTTCTTCATCTTGCGTATCCATGTCTTGCAATACGTCAACGACGAGCTTTTGCATTCCCGCTAGGGCCTTTGTTGAAGTACTCGCAAGCCATGACAGTGACGGAAGTTCAAGACAGGTCGCCACATGGCACTTGTCTTCGGGGGACCAAGTGACCCGATATGTGTAGCGGTCTGCGAATTCCATGAGCGCGTTTGCGTTCGAGGGTTTACTGCTTGCCATGTTCTTGATCTTTCAGTTTGCCAACGGCGATGAGAACTTGTCGAACTTGGTAGGGCTTGGCCCTGCCACGCACATTCTGAATGTTGACCCGAGGATCTCCGGGCCAAGGCATTTTGAAGATCACGTGACTGCCTTGCGCTTGGCGAGGCGAACCAAAAAAGTACTCGCAGACTCGTAGAAGGTCCGTGAAACGAACACTGGCTGGGTTCGTTTCCATTTCACGAAGTAATTGATCAATTCGCTTCGACATAATGGTACCAATATTGGAACCAGTTTGATACCGACTCACTCATATGAATTTCCATAAGACCAGCCTCAGGCCAGGGCCTGACATCTCGTGTGTTTCGTGCCGAACTTATCCACAACCACGAGAGTCCGACGGTTCATGGATGTCCTCTAGGGTTAAGGCGTGAATCAGCCTAAAAAGCACCTCATTCTCCTGCCTGCCGTCGATGTCGCTGAAGGCAAAGCCGTCCGTCTCACTCAGGGGGCTGCCGGCACCGAAAAGGATTACGGCTCACCCATTGATGCTGCCCGAGATTGGGTCAGCCAGGGTGCTGAGTGGATTCACCTCGTTGATCTTGACGCTGCCTTTGGTCGTGGTGACAACCGCGCATTGTTAAAGCGCGTCGTTACTGATGTCCACAAGGATGTCCATGTTGAACTCTCCGGCGGTATTCGAGACGACGCTTCCCTGGAAGCCGCGCTCGCAACAGGTTGCGCTCGCGTGAACCTGGGCACCGCTGCTCTTGAGAATCCTGAATGGACTGAGAAGGTCATCAAGCAGTACGGCGAAAAGATTGCTGTGGGCCTTGATGTTCGCGGCACAACGTTGGCTGCTCGTGGCTGGACCCAAGAGGGCGGCGATCTGTGGGAAACCTTGGAGCGTCTTGATGCTGCAGGGTGTGCACGTTATGTCGTCACCGATGTAAATAAAGACGGAATGATGAAGGGCCCGAACTTCCATCTGCTTAAGGAAGTCATTGAGCGCACGTCACGCCCAGTGATCGCATCTGGTGGCATCCATCGCCTAGAAGATTTCCATAAATTGCACGAGATGGTGCCTGACGGCATTGAAGGCGCAATCGTAGGCAAGGCTTTGTATGACGGAGCCTTCACTCTTGTTGAAGCACTTGCCGCATCAGGTGAGCGATTTGATCCATATACCTGGGGTCCGCCACAGCCGTGAGTCTTTCTATTCGAGTCATTCCATGTCTGGATGTCGACGAAGGTCGCGTGGTTAAAGGTGTGAACTTCCTTAATCTTCGCGATGCGGGCGATCCTGTTGAGCTTGCTGCGCGTTACAACGCTGAAGGTGCTGACGAACTTATCTTTCTCGACATCACTGCATCAAGTTCTGATCGTTCAACCATGTATGACGTTGTGAGTCGCACAGCTGAGTCAGTGTTCATTCCGCTCACCGTTGGTGGAGGAGTGCGCGCAGTTGATGATTTCGATCGGTTGTTACGCGCGGGTGCTGACAAAGTCAGTTTGAACACTGCAGCGCTCAATGATCCAGATCTTCTACGCGATGCTGCAGAACGCTTTGGTGCGCAGTGTGTTGTCTTAAGTATTGACGCTCGACGTTGCCCAGAGGGTGTGTTCACCGAGAGTGGCTTTGAGGTCACTACTCATGGTGGCCGCCGCAGCACCGGTATCGATGCGGTGAAATGGGCGATTGAAGGCACCGCACTTGGCGCTGGTGAAATTCTGTTGAACTCAATGGATGCTGACGGAACCAAAGAAGGTTACGACCTTGACCTGATTGAAATGGTGCGTCGCGAAGTGACCGTGCCAATCATTGCAAGCGGTGGTGCAGGAAAGCTTGATGACTTTGTTCCAGCAGTCGTTGCTGGAGCTGATGCAGTGCTTGCAGCAAGCGTGTTCCACTTCGGTCAATTACGCATAGACCAAGTCAAGCAAGCACTGGCGGACGCAGACTTCCCTGTTCGTTAGATCCCGAACTTTGCGGCTTCAAAGGTTGCGATAGCAGCTTCGTCGCCGGAAATTTTCACATCAACAGCGGTGCGTCCGTACACGCGAAGCACAAGATCAAGTGGTGTTCCGGTCAAGGTCACGATAGGTGAACCTGTTTTTGCAGCGAATGGTTTGGCTTCGATTTCGGTACGTTGAAGTTCAACTCCAAGTGGCACTCCACGCATCAACAGTTTGCCCATTTTCGACACTCGTGACCACAGCACTTCATTGAGTTCAGAATCAGTAGGAGCCGCTACCCAGTTTGGTTGAGCGCGACGAACATCTTCGGCGTGCACTGCGAATTCCACAATGTTGGCCGCGGCATCAACTTTGCTGATTGCAAAGGGTGACCACTTCGGTGGGCCTGAGCGGAAGGTCGCGACGAGTTCTTCGTAAGGGCGCAGCGAAGCTTCGTCTTGCACCTTGGTCGTCCACTTCGCCAGTGGTCCGCCGAGGATGCCAATGGCTGCGTCAGGGCGACCCTCGCGAATCACCAGGTGGGCAACGAGATCACGTGCGGTCCAGCCTTCGCACAGTGTGGGGGCGTCCGGGCCGACTTCGAGGAGAAGTTCGGCAAGGGCAATGCGCTGCTGGCTTACTAACGACGTTGGTGTCATGTCATCAGTATGACTCCGTTATCCACAGGGGAAGGACATGACATGTTCAATTCTTGCGATGTTTCGTAGCCTGACAACCTTTGGGAGGTTGACTTGAGTGCGCGTTCATATGCGGATGAGTCATATCGACATTCGTATCTCCTCGCGATTGCTGTTATTGATTTTTCGCAAGAAGCTCAGGTGCGTAAAGAACTCAGGCGATTGTGTCTGCCTGGGCAATATCGGCTCCACATGAAAAATGAACGTGATAGTCGTCGCCGGGCGCTGCTGGCTGAATTGAGCCGAATGCCTGTATCGGTTCATATGGTTGAGAACAGAAAACCGCATAGATTTAGGCGGATTACACGAGATGAATGTCTGGGTGAAGCCGTACGCATTCTGGCTGAATTACAGGTAGGTGAACTCATCCTTGAATCGTGTGGTCAGGACCCGGTGGATCGGCGAGTCCTTGCTCGCGAGTCGATGGGTCAGGAGAGTTCACTTAAGTACTCCCACACGTCACCTGCGCTCGAGCCGCTGTTGTGGCCTTCAGACCTGGCTGCCTGGGCATTTGGCAAAGGTGGCTATTGGCGTAACCAGCTGGGAAATTTGATTGGCTCGGTTACGCGACTAGGTGTCTAGAAAACGCGAAACCCGACATGCTCACCGTCCGGAGAGCTGCCGGGTTCACTTTCGTCAGTTATTACTGACGCCACCACAATGATGCACCCTCTTGAGGACGCAGTCAACGTTTGCGCTGCGCAGACCGGCACAATAGGGGCCATGTCTTCAACGCCAGAGCTGCTGGCTGCCGCGCACTTCAATGCCGACGGTCTCATTCCAGCGATTGCCCAGCAAGTGGGCACGGGTGAAGTGTTGATGATGGCTTGGATGAATATGGAAGCGCTGGAGCTCACCCTGTCGAGCGGTGCAGCCACCTATTTCTCCCGCAGTCGAAATGAACTGTGGGTCAAGGGTGCAACCTCTGGCAACACTCAGCTCGTGATCAGCGTCGCGCTTGATTGCGACGGCGACACATTGCTGATCACTGTTGATCAAACAGGCGCGGCTTGTCATACCGGCACGCGCACCTGCTTTGACGCTGTTGTGATCGAGGTGGCCAAGTGAGTGCCGTGTTGGGTTCACGCAATGGGGTAGTGGCCCCAGACATTGAGACGTTTCGGGAACTTGCGAAAACTCGAAGAGTTATCCCCGTGGTTCGTCGATTCCTAGCCGACGGTGTTACCGCTGTTGGGCTCTTTGATTCATTGTGTGGCCAGCGTGCTGGCACTTTCCTGCTGGAATCAGCAGAGCAAGGTAAGCACTGGTCTCGTTATTCCTTTGTCGGTGTGCGCGCGGCCGCGATGCTCACGGATGTTGACGGTAACGCTCGTTGGGTAGGTCGTGTTCCGCAAGGTGTACCGACTCATGGATCGCCTGTTGATATTTTGCGCGACACCGTTGCATTGCTGCAGTCAGATCCATTGCCAGGTTTGCCTCCACTCACCGGTGGCATGGTTGGTTACGTCAGCTACGACATGGTTCGTCACTGGGAACGCATTCCTGACAACAATCCTGATGCAATTGGCGTGCCAGATATGGCATTTCTTCTGGCTACGGATCTTGCTGTCTTGGATCACGCCGAAGGCTCAGTGCTCCTGATTGCGAATGCCATTAATTACGACGCATCAGGTGACCGGGTAGATGAAGCCTGGGCTGACGCAGTTGCGCGCCTGGATGTCATGCAAGCAGATCTTTCAACAGGTCGTGGGCCGGTGCCGTCAACCTTTGATCCCAATGCAGTTCCTGATGTGAAGTCGTGGACTGAGCAGAGCAAGTTCATCGCAGATGTTGATCGCGCTAAGGAATACATTCGCGCAGGCGATGCATTCCAGATCGTGTTGTCGCAGCGATTCTCGTCTCCTTGTCCTGCTTCGGCACTTGATGTCTATCGAATCTTGCGCACCACGAATCCAAGCCCATACATGTATCTAGTGCGTGTGCCGGAACTTGATGGTGATGGCTTGAGTGAACGCACAGCATTTGAAATTGTTGGTTCATCGCCCGAAGCTTTGGTAACTGTTCAACAAGGGCACTGTGTCGTCCATCCGATCGCTGGAACCCGCAAACGCGGGGCGACGGTTGAAGAGGATTCGGCATTAGCGGATGAAATGTTGGCTGATGTGAAAGAACGCGCTGAACATTTGATGCTCGTTGACCTTGCTCGCAATGATCTCGGACGTGTCAGTGCACCAGGGTCGGTGCAAGTAGTTGAGTTCATGCACGTTGAGCGCTACTCACATGTCATGCATCTGGTTTCAACAGTCACGAGTGATCTTGCTGAAGGAAAAACTGCGTACGACGCTCTCGCTGCGACTTTCCCAGCGGGCACACTCAGCGGGGCGCCAAAACCACGTGCGATGGAAATCATTGATGAGCTTGAACCGCTACGCCGCGGTGTGTACGGCGGATGCGTGGGTTACTTCGATTTCGCCGGGAACATCGATACCGCTATTGCGATTCGCACTGCAGTCGTGAAAAACAACATCGCCTATGTGCAAGCAGGTGCGGGTCTTGTTGCAGATTCCGTTCCAGAGCTTGAAGATGCTGAATGCCGAAACAAAGCCGCTGCCGTTCTTCGCGCGGTGGCAATCGCCGCAACCTTGCAGTCGGTTGAAGCGTGACCTCACGTCGTACCGCACTCACACTGCTCATTGTCAGTGCTGCTGGAATCTTGATTGTTTGTTCGTTTACTTGGGCAACAGCTGTGGTTTCCGTCCTTGGCGGTACGGGTGTGCGTGAGGCAACCGCCACTGGGAGCGAAGTGGTGCCTGCCGCTGTTTCATTGTCGATTGTGGGACTCGCCGGTGCGCTTGCGATCTTGGCGCTCAAGAGTTGGGCTCGTCAGGCAGTGGGCGTGCTCATCTTTGTGATTTCACTCGTGATCGAAGTCAGTGTTTTTCGTTTCGCCTCGAACCCAGTAGTTGATGCCGGCAATGACATTGTGAAGTCCGTGACCTTGGCTCCGTGGTGGATCCTTGTGATGTTGCTCGCTCTGGCCATGCTGGCCTCGGGTCTGATCACTGTCGGATCAAGTCGCTCGTGGGGTGCGATGAGCACCAAATACGAGGGGGAAGCGGTCCGTAAGGAATTAGTGCAGTCTCCCTGGGATGCGCTTAACGCTGGCCAAGATCCAACTTCGGACCTGGCTGATCCGAATTCCGACGCTGAACCTGCTTAGATATCCCCATGACACAAAGCACGCCTTCAGTAGTGGTCCACGGCCATGGCAACACCCCAGCAGCTTGGACTGCGGTCACGATCATCATGATCGCTTCAATCGTGGGCACCCTGGGTGTGGTGGTTGGTAACTGGGTTGTGTTCTGGGTAGGTATCGCGCTTGTTGTCGTTGGGGCCATCGTGGGCAAGGTCATGCAGATGATGGGCCTTGGTCAAGACGCTGAGCACTCGCACTGATTTACCAAATCCTGATCAAAGATTGATCGCCCGCCGACCTTCTCGGCGCTTTTCTGACACTTTCTCTGACACGCTATAGCCATGAGTGAAAACCAAGGTGTCAAAGGGCTCGTTCTTGTCGTTGAAGACGAACGGGCAATCTCTGACCTCCTACGGATGTATCTCACTCGTGAGGGTTTTGGTGTCCACGTAGCCACCACGGGGCCCGATGGTCTTTCATATGCGCGCACCTTGCACCCAGCTGCAATCATTTTGGATGTAGGTCTGCCAGGTATGGACGGCACAGAGGTGTGCCGTCAACTTCGCAATGATGGCGACTGGACTCCCATTCTTTTCTGCACGGCCCGAGATGAAGAAGTCGATCGCATCCTTGGTCTTGAACTTGGCGCAGATGACTACATCACCAAGCCGTTTAGCCCGCGTGAAGTTGTCGCTCGGGTGAAATCGGTGGTTCGCCGTGCACAACACGCCGCTTCAGCGCCAGGTCCGGTAGTCATTGGCAAGGTTGAACTTGATCCAGTAACTCGTCGTGTGGAAGCCAATGGCGCTCCCATTGCATTGACAGCGACTGAGTTCGACCTGCTTGCGCACTTGATGGACAACCCAGGTCGCGTTTACAGCCGCGATCAATTACTCAGCGAGGTATGGGGATACGCGGCAGTTGTTGGCACTCGAACCGTTGACGTGCACGTTGCTCAAGTGCGAGCCAAGCTCGGTGACTTCGACGTGATTCGCACTGTGCGCGGCGTGGGGTATTCCGCGGAAGAGCCCCAGTGATGAAACCTGTCTACCGCGGTACCAATTTGGTAACGCGGATGGTGCTGCTCACCAGTGTGGTTGCTGCCATTGTCATCGTTATAGCGGGATTGATTTCTTATCCACTTGTGCGCTCGTCGGAATTGACTCAATCGCGAACGCAATTGTCGCGTCTGGTGGATCTGACAGCGGCGGCAATTGATCGTGGAAATGGATTAAGCGCAGAGTCTGCCGGTGGTCGGCAACGTGAAGCGCTCCTACCCCCTTCGCTTGCCGCAACATTAAGAGCTGAACAAGTTCAGGGTTTCCTCGTCTTTGATGCCAGTGTCGATGTACCAGGTGTACCGCCGAGGGAAGTACATGAACTCCTAGAACGCGGAACTTTGTCATCCGAAGGTGAAGTTAATGGTGATCATCTGATCATTGAGGGTCGATCCTTGGCCAGCGGTGGAGCCGTGATTTTGGAGCAGCCGGTATCAATCGCAGGCGGCTCAGCGCAAGCAGGTTTGTTGCGGTTCTTCATGGCACTCTTCATTGGGTTGTTGGTTGCTATTCCTATTGGCTACTTCGCAGCAAGTCGAATCGTGCGGCCACTTCGTGCAGCACGCGATGCGGCTTATGAAATGCAAGCAGGGTCCCGTGATGTGCGTTTAGAGCCAGAGGGTCCAAGTGAAGTTGCAGAAATTGCTCTGGCGCTGAATTCGCTCAGCGATGCGCTCAACATTTCCGAACGTCGCCAGCGCGAGTTTCTACTCTCGGTTTCGCATGAATTACGTACGCCGCTTACCGCCGTGAAGGGCTACGCGGAAGCTCTAGCTGACGATGTCATTGAGCCGCAGGATGTTGCTAAGACAGGTGCCACCGTTGCTGCCGAAGCGCAACGCCTTGATCGACTCGTCAGTGACCTTTTGGATCTTGCTCGACTCGGCGCTGTTGATTTCCATGTGAATCCCGCAAGTGTTGACCTCAAGGACATCGGTGTTGAGGCAGCAGAAGTGTGGAGCACCCGATGCGAGCGTGAGGATGTGCGCTTTGAACAAGAATTGCCAGCGGATGAGTTGATGGCAGTCACTGATCCAATGAGACTGCGTCAAATTATTGACAACTTGTCAGAAAACGCCCTTCGCGTTTCACCGTCTGGCTCTGTCGTAGTGCTAGCGATGCGTCGGGTGTCTGACGGAGTTGAAGTCGAAGTGCGTGACTCTGGCCCGGGGCTCACTTCCGATGACATGGCCATTGCCTTTGAGCCTGGCGCGTTGTACGAGCGCTATCGAGGTGTGCGGCCAGTTGGCACTGGCTTAGGTTTGGCGCTCGTTGGCCGGCTCGCAGCGGGGCTTGGTGGATATGCGCGTGTGACGACTGCACCCGAGGGTGGGGCCTGTTTCACCGTTTTTTTGCCAACAGTTCAGCTCGCACCCACGATCGATCTAGTCTGATCCAATGACGCCCGATCACCTCGTTGTGCCACAACGCATTGATCAGCGCCCGTTGATGCGCCGACTGGCAGGTCCTTTGGGTACCGCCGTGTTAGCGGTCGGAGTCTGCTCATATTTGGCCATCGTCAATCCAAACGAACCTGGTCACTATCCAGTTTGCCCGTCCAGAGCTTTCCTTGGTGTTGACTGCCCGGGTTGCGGAGGAATGCGGGGGATGTATTGCCTCATGCAGGGAGACGTTGCTGGTGCCCTGAATCAAAATCTCTTATTGCTTGCGATCGTGCCCATTGCTCTTGTGATGTGGACACTGTGGCTGGTTCGTTCTATTCGCGGCGTCTACCCACCTGTGACCCATGGGCAATATCGATTTCGCAATCGATTATTGATCGGTGGGCTGGTGGTGATGCTGGCGTTCGGTGTGATTCGTAATTTCGTGCCGTATCTGGCATCTGGGGTATGAGCCGCAGGATTTCCAGGGAGCACGAGTCAATAGGCTTGCCCTTATGAGCGTGCTGGACGACATCATTGTTGGAGTGCGCGAAGACACGGCATTTCGCAAGCAGAGCGTCTCATTGGCTGACCTCAAAGCGCAGGTTTCTGGAGTTGCACCAGCGTTGCCTGTGGTGCCTTCGCTTAAGCGCGGTGGCGTGCAACTCATTGCTGAAGTGAAACGATCAAGCCCAAGCAAAGGTGCGCTTGCTGATATTGCTGATCCTGCCGCGCTCGCTAGCGCTTACGAGGATGGCGGTGCGTCAGCAATTTCCGTGTTGACCGAGCAACGTCGTTTCGGTGGAAGCTTGGCTGATCTTGATGCCGTGCGTGCTGCCGTACGCATACCAATCTTGCGCAAAGACTTCATGGTTGAGGAATATCAATTCTGGGAAGCACGTGCGCATGGAGCAGACATCATCTTGCTGATCGTTGCAGGGCTTGAGCAGACACAACTCGTGGAGTTCATGGGTCTGACCAGTGAACTCGGCATGACCGCACTCGTGGAAACACACGATGAAGCGGAGATCGCACGCGCACTTGATGCCGGGGCGCAGGTCGTCGGCGTGAACGCTCGCAATCTCAAAACCCTTGAAGTCGATCGCGACGTGTTTGCGCGCGTTGCTCATCTAATACCCGAAACTTGCGTGCGAATCGCTGAATCCGGTGTCCGCTCACCCGAAGATGTCCTTGCCTACGGAGTGCAAGGCGCGGATGTCGTGTTAGTTGGGGAAGCTCTTGTGACGGGCAGCGATCCTCAAGCAGCAGCTCGCGCAATGATTGAGGCTGGCGCAACGATTGGAAAGGCATCATGACCAACGGTCACTACGGTCACTACGGTCACTACGGTCCTTACGGTGGCCGGTTTGTTCCAGAAGCGCTCACTGCTGCGCTTGATGAACTTGATGCAGCGTTCCGTGCTGCCAAGCAAGATCCTGCGTTCATTAATGAACTGAGGGCGCTTGAGCGCGACTACACAGGGCGCCCAAACCCATTGACGTATGCCAAGCGTTTTAGTCAGTACTGTGGTGGAGCTCGCGTGTATTTGAAGCGTGAAGACCTCAACCACACTGGCTCACACAAAATTAACAACGTTCTGGGTCAAGCGTTGTTAACGCAACGCATGGGCAAGAAACGCATGATCGCTGAAACGGGTGCGGGCCAGCATGGTGTTGCTACAGCAACTGCTGCTGCGCTTTTTGGTCTTGAATGCACGGTCTACATGGGTCTTGAAGACACACGTCGCCAAGCGCTTAACGTCGCGCGCATGAAATTGCTCGGTGCTGAAGTCATTCCGGTAACTGCAGGTAGTCAAACACTCAAAGATGCGATTAACGAAGCAATGCGCGATTGGGTGGCATCTGTAGACGAAACCCATTACGTGCTTGGCACGGTAACTGGCCCTGCACCGTTTCCGGAAATGGTCCGCTACTTCCATTCGGTCATTGGTATTGAAGCCCGCGAACAAATTCTTGCTGTGGAAGGTCGCCTCCCTGACGCAGTTGTTGCGTGTGTTGGTGGTGGCTCCAATGCGATGGGCTTGTTCAGCGGATTCATGGAAGACACCCAAGTAATTTTGCGCGGCTATGAAGCAGGTGGTGACGGAATTGAGACTGGACGTCACTCTGCGCGCTTCTCCGGTGGATCACCAGGTGTGTTGCACGGTGCACGCACGTACGTCATGCAAGACCAATGGGGTCAAACAGCTCCGTCACATTCCATTAGTGCTGGCATGGATTACCCAGGTGTTGGCCCTGAGCATGCATGGTTGCATGACACGGGTCGGGCAAGTTACGAGCCCGTGACAGATGCAGAAGCTATGGAAGCATTCGCCATTCTTTCAAAGACAGAAGGCATCATTCCTGCGATTGAGTCGGCGCATGGTTTGGCAGGTGCAATGCGTATTGGTCAAGAACTTGGGCCTGATGCAGTCATCATCGTGAACCTTTCAGGACGTGGCGATAAAGACGTAGCAACAGCAGCACGTTGGTTTGGCATTGATTTGGGCACCACGGTCACTAATGAACTGTCACCAGAAATGCGAGAAGGTCGATGACTCGACACGTGTCAGAGGCCTTCGCAACTGCGAAAGCCGAAAACCGCGCAGCCCTGATTGGTTACCTGCCAGCAGGTTTTCCAAATCCTGTGCAGTCAGTGAAACTCATCAATGCGATGGTGGCTTCCGGTGTGGACATTATCGAAGTGGGCTTGCCGTACTCAGATCCATTGATGGACGGTCCAGTCATTCAACAAGCGGTTGACCAAGCGCTCGAAGCTGGTACCACGACTGATGTGGTGTTGAACATCGTGAAGCAGGTCGTTGATGCGGGTGCGATCGCCGTTGTGATGAGTTATTGGAATCCGATTGAACGCTATGGCATTGAAAAGTTTGCTACAGGCCTTGAAGCTGCAGGTGGCAGCGGAGTGATTGCACCTGACCTAACCCCAGAAGAAGCAGGGGACTGGTCTGTTGCCTCCGATGCGCACGCAATCGATCGAATCTTGATGGTTGCTCCATCTTCAACGGATGCGCGTATCGCGTCCATCGTTGGTGTGACCTCAGGTTTTGTCTATGCCGCGTCAACAATGGGTGTCACGGGTGCTCGCACGACGGTGAGTTCAGGCGCCCACGAGCTCGTTGCCCGCACCCGGGCTGCCACGAGCCTGCCGATCGCTGTGGGTCTGGGCGTCTCAACTGGTGATCAGGCCGCAGAAATCGCCGCCTACGCCGATGGCGTCATAGTCGGGTCAGCTTTCGTGCGCCGAGTGCTGGACGCTCCCAGCGATGAGGCCGCGATTGAAGCGGTGTCCGATCTGGCCAAGGAATTGGCCGCCGGGGTGCGTCGCTAAGTCCAACCCGTCACGTACGGTATAGCCAGTGTTCGTTTGACCGACCAAGGAGTTCGACGCGATGAGTAATGCCAGCAATGATCGCCGTGCAAGTGCCGCAGCTGCTCGAGCAGCTGCTGTAGGTGGCGACAAGAAGCGCGAACGCATCATGCGTATCGTCGGTGCAGCCGTTGTTCTCGTGGTCGTAGTAGCGATCATTGTGGTTGCTGTCGTGGCGAAGAACTCTTCAAAGGTTCCGGTGGTTACGCCAACCTCTGATCCAAATGCAGCGATTCCAACCTCAGTGTTTGCCGGAGATTCCAAGTACGCATATGGCGTTCCATCAGGAACAGGCACTGCAGCCGTTCCTGTGTTGGAAATCTGGGAAGACTTCCAATGCCCGTCGTGTAAAGCTGTTGAAGATGCTAATGGCGCTGGAATTCATGAGCTTGCAACCTCGGGCAAGGTGCAATTGATCTTGCGCCCCACCACATTCTTGGACAAAAACCTGGGCAATGATTCATCTGCCCGCGCAACTGCCGCATGGGGTTGTGCCATTGATCAAGGTAAAACTGATGAGTACCACGCGGCAATCTTCGCGAATCAACCTTTGAGTGAAGGTGTGGGTTACACCAATGACCAGTTGGTCAGTTTCGCTGGTGATGCAGGTATTGAAGGTAAAGCCATGGATGAATTCAAGACCTGCATGGATTCGTTGAAGTACTTGTCATGGTCAGCCAATAGCACTGACGCGTTCTACAAGTCAGGTGCGCAGGGCACTCCTTATGGCGTGCTCAATGGCCAGCCACTTGATAACGCAACTTTGGCTGACAAGGCCAAGCTTGATGCAGCAGTTGCTGCCGCAACCAAGGGCTAACAATCTTGATCGCCGCGATGATTCCTAGTCCCACTCAAGGGGTCTGGAACATTGGTCCATTTCCAATACGTGCCTATGCGTTATTCATCATCATCGGCATCGTCGTTGCCGTGTGGTGGGGCAATCGCCGCTATGAAGCGCGGGGTGGAACACCCGGAACTGTCACCGATCTGGCTGTATGGGCGGTGCCGTTTGGCATCTTGGGTGGCCGTCTGTACCACGTGATTTCCGATAATCAGTTGTACTTCGGTGAAGGTGGCTCGGGGCTTGCAGGCGCTATCCGTATTTGGGATGGAGGCTTAGGGATTTGGGGAGCCGTGGCCATGGGCACCTTGGGTGCCTGGATTGGTGCGCGGCGTAAAGGGATCGCACTGCTGCCGGTTGCTGATGCTGTAGCCCCAGGAGTTGCCCTTGCTCAGGCAATTGGTCGACTCGGCAATTACTTCAATCAGGAACTCTTCGGTGCACCGACGAATCTGCCATGGGGCCTAGAGATAGACATAGCCCACAGGCCAGCTGGCTATCTTCAATTTGAGACCTTTCACCCGACCTTTCTCTATGAATCACTGTGGATGGTGGGCGTTGCCCTCGTGTTGGTTTGGGCGGATAAGCGCTTCACTCTTGGACATGGACGCGTTTTTGCCCTGTACATCGTGCTGTATTGCGCAGGTCGAATCTGGATCGAGGCCCTGCGCATTGATTCGGCCAATCACATCTTCGGGCTCCGTCTCAATGTGTGGACGGCGCTGATCGTAGGAGTAGGTGGCCTGATCTGGCTCGTGGTATCTGCCCGGCGCCAGCCAGGGCGTGAAGCACTGTCCAAGACCGGGTAAGATTTTCCCCGTTGGGCCAACGTCGTCCCGATAAGTCAGGCTTACTTTTTGGGGTCTGCACGGATACGACGAATGGATTGGCACCATGTTCAGCACTGATCTTCCAGCAGCATCTGGTCTCTATGACCCAGCAAATGAGCACGACGCCTGTGGCGTGGCCTTTGTTGCGACCCTGACTGGCATTCCTTCTCACGACATCGTGCAAAAGGCCCTCACTGCGCTCGTGAACCTCGAGCACCGTGGTGCAACAGGCGCTGAACCTGATAGCGGTGACGGAGCCGGCATTTTGTTCCGCGTGCCTGATGAATTCTTCCGTGCAGTTGTTGACTTCGAATTACCTGAAGCAGGGTTCTATGCCGCGGGTACTGCGTATTTGCCACAAGATGCAGCCGACGTCGCGGCAGTGAAAACTGCGATTGCAGCAATTGCCGAGACCGAGGGCTTGAAGGTTCTTGGCTGGCGCGCTGTTCCAACTGATAGTTCAATGATCGGTTCAACCGCACGTGGCGTTATGCCAACCTTTGAGCAGTTGTTTGTTGCATCAACAAACCCTGCAATCGGAGATATCGCACTTGATCGCTTGGCTTTCGCATTGCGAAAGCGCGCAGAGCGCGACAACAACGTGTACTTCCCATCGCTTTCAGCTCGCACCATTGTGTACAAGGGAATGCTCACCACAGGTCAGTTGCAGCCGTTCTACCCTGACCTCTCTGATGAGCGCGTGAAGTCACCTGTTGCTCTGGTGCACTCACGCTTCTCGACCAACACCTTCCCTTCGTGGCCGCTTGCTCACCCGTACCGCTACATCTCACACAACGGTGAAATCAACACCGTGCAAGGCAACCGCAATTGGATGCGTGCACGTGAAGCAATGTTGAAGAGTGATTTGATTCCAGGTGATCTCACGCGCTTGTTCCCAATTTGCACGGGCGGGGCTTCGGATTCAGCGTCATTCGATGAGGTCCTTGAACTCATCCACCTTGGTGGACGCTCACTTCCACACTCAATCTTGATGATGATTCCTGAAGCCTGGGAAAACCATCCATCAATGGATCCAGCGCGTCGTGCGTTCTACGCCTTCCACTCCACTTTCATGGAGCCATGGGATGGCCCAGCAAACGTCTGCTTCACCGACGGCAGCATGATCGGCGCAGTGCTTGACCGCAATGGTTTGCGCCCCGGCCGCTACTGGGTAACAGAAGATGGCCTCGTCGTACTCGGTTCAGAGGCTGGCGTACTTGATCTTGATCCAGCAACCATCGTTCGTAAGGGCCGCTTGCAGCCAGGTTTGATGTTCTTGGTCGACACTGATGCTGGCCGCATCATTGAAGACGATGAAATCAAGGCAGAGCTTGCAGCAGCTGCTCCTTACCAAGAATGGCTTGATGAAGGCCTAGTGCACCTTGAAGAACTTCCAGAGCGTGAGCACATCGTGCACACCTCAGGCTCAGTAGCGCGTCGCCAGCAAACCTTTGGCTACACCCATGAAGAGTTGAAGATCATTCTTGATCCGATGGCTCGCCAAGGTATAGAAGCTATTGGCTCAATGGGCACCGACACTCCTATTGCTGTGTTGTCAGCTCGGCCTCGTTTGTTGTTCGATTACTTCCACCAGTTGTTCGCTCAGGTGACCAACCCACCGTTGGATGCAATCCGCGAAGAGATCGTGACCTCGCTTTATGCAACCATTGGTTCTGAAGGCAATCTGCTCGACGCCAGCCCATCACATTGCAATCAAGTCACGCTGCCGTTCCCTGTGATCGACAACGATGAACTCGCAAAGATCCTTCACATCAATGATGACGAAGACATGCCGGGCTTTGCTGCCGCAAAAATTGAAGGTCTGTACGACGTTGCAGGTGGGGGAGAAGGGCTCGAAAATCGCTTAAAGGAAATCTTCCACGAGGTTGATGAACTTATCCGCGAAGGCAAACGCTTCATTGTGTTGTCCGACCGCGATAGCGATGCTGACCGGGCACCGATTCCGACCTTGTTGCTGACCTCAGCTGTTCACCATCACTTGGTGAAGACCAAGGCACGCACGATGGTTACCTTGATCATTGAAGCCGGCGATGTTCGCGAAGTGCATCACTGCGCACTGCTTGTGGGTTACGGCGCTGCAGCGGTTAATCCATATCTGGCTCTGGAAACAGTGGAAGACATGGCCCGTCGCGGTGTCTTTGGAGACGTCACTCCTGAAAAGGCAACACGCAACCTCATTAAGGCTCTTGGTAAGGGCATCTTGAAGGTCATGTCGAAGATGGGTGTTTCAACCGTGGCGTCATACCGCGGTGCGCAGATCTTCGAAGCTGTTGGTTTGAGTCAGGAAATTGTTGACACTTACTTTGGTGGCACCAGTTCACGGCTTGGTGGAGTCGGCATTGATGTGATCGCGCAGGAAGTTTCTGATCGTCACGATGTTGCGTACCCAATCTCAGGTATTTCGCCTGCACACCGCACGCTCAATGTCGGCGGCGAGTACCAGTGGCGTCGCGAGGGTGAACTTCACCTGTTCAACCCCGAAACTGTGTTCCGTTTGCAGCATGCAACGCGTAACAAGCGTTACGACATCTTTAAGCAGTACACCAATGCTGTTGATGAGCAGTCAGAGCGTTTGATGACCATTCGTGGTCTGTTTAACTTCAAGGAAGGCGTACGTGCGCCCATTTCCATTGATGAAGTTGAGTCGGCATCAGAGATAGTCAAGCGATTCTCAACCGGTGCAATGTCATACGGTTCGATCTCTGCTGAAGCTCACGAAACTTTGGCAATCGCGATGAACCGTATGGGCGCCAAGTCCAACACCGGTGAAGGCGGCGAAGATCCAGAGCGTTTCGTGCCGCTTCCTAACGGTGATTCAAAGCGTTCATCAATCAAGCAGGTTGCTTCTGGTCGCTTTGGTGTGACCAGCGAGTACCTCGTGAACGCCGACGATATTCAGATCAAGATGGCTCAGGGTGCAAAGCCTGGTGAAGGTGGCCAGTTGCCAGGTCACAAGGTGTACCCATGGGTAGCCAAGACCCGTCACTCAACTCCTGGTGTGGGCTTGATTTCACCACCACCTCACCACGACATTTATTCAATTGAGGATCTTGCTCAACTGATCCACGATTTGAAGAATGCCAATAAGTACGCACGCGTACATGTGAAGTTGGTTTCGGAAGTTGGCGTTGGCACAGTTGCTGCAGGTGTGTCGAAGGCACATGCTGATGTTGTGCTCATCTCCGGTTTCGATGGTGGCACTGGTGCTTCGCCACTGACCAGCCTCAAGCACGCAGGTACTCCGTGGGAGCTTGGTCTTGCTGAAACTCAGCAGACCTTGCTTATCAACGGACTTCGCGATCGCATTGTCGTGCAAGCAGATGGTCAGTTGAAGACCGGCCGCGATGTGATTGTTGCTGCACTCCTTGGTGCTGAAGAATTCGGTTTCGCTACCGCACCACTCGTGGTGATGGGCTGCGTCATGATGCGTGTGTGTCATCTCGACACCTGCCCAGTTGGTGTCGCAACACAGAACCCAGTGCTTCGTGAGCGTTTCAGTGGAGAGCCTGAGTTTGTCGAGACCTTCTTTGAATACATCGCAGAAGAAGTTCGCGAACATCTCGCAGCACTTGGCTTCCGCACTCTTGATGAAGCCATTGGCCAAGTTGAGATGTTGGAAACAGAGCGCGCAGTGTCACATTGGAAGGCTTCAGGTCTTGACCTTTCGCCAATCCTTTCGTTGCCACGCGTTGCATTGGATTCACCACGTCGCGCGATGATCGCTCAGGATCATGGCCTTGATGCAGCGCTCGATAACGAACTCATTGAGATTTGTCAGCCAGCAATCACCAAGGGCGAACCGGTTCGTGCACAAATCAAGGTGCGAAACGTCAACCGAACAGTTGGCACGATGCTTGGCGCTGAAGTCACTCGCAAGCATGGTGGAGATGGATTGCCACAAGGCACGATTGAACTCACGTTCACGGGTTCTGCTGGGCAGTCCTTTGGTGCGTTTGTGCCAAAGGGTGTCACCTTGCGCCTTGAAGGCGATGCCAACGACTACGTCGGCAAGGGGCTTTCGGGTGGCACACTGGTTGTGCGCCCGGATCGAGCAGCGAGTTTTGTTGCTGAAGAACAGATCATCGCGGGCAACGTCATTGGTTACGGCGCAACAAGTGGTGGCATTTTCTTGCGCGGTCGCGCAGGTGAACGTTTCTGTGTGCGTAACTCCGGTGCCACAGCAGTAGTCGAAGGTGTGGGCGACCACGCACTTGAGTACATGACCGGTGGGCGAGTGGTGATTCTTGGAACCACTGGTCGCAACTTGGGTGCAGGCATGTCAGGCGGTATCGCTTACGTGCTTGATCTGGATCCAATCAAGGTCAACCCAGAAATGATTGATCTTGATCCGATGACTTCACAGGATGCAGAAGAGCTGCGCGCAATCGTGCAACAGCATTTCGATGAAACAGAGTCTGCAGTTGCGCAAGCACTGCTTGCAGACTGGATCACGGCACTTGGTCGATTCACCAAGGTGATGCCAAAGGATTACAAGCGCGTGCTGAATGTCATGAAGCAGGCAACTGAGCAAGGACTTGACCCAATCGCAGCGGTAATGGGAGCTTGAAATGGCTGATCCAAAGGGATTCCTCAACGTAGGTCGTTCCACACCGACCCGTCGTCCAGTAGATGTGCGCTTGCAAGACTGGCGCGAGGTGTACGAAGACTTCGGTACGCAGAATGTGGAAAAGCAGGCAAGTCGTTGCATGGATTGCGGTATTCCGTTCTGCAACAACGGCTGCCCGCTTGGCAACCTCATTCCTGAATGGAATGACTTGGTTTATCGCCAGGATTGGCAAGTTGCCATTGAGCGTTTGCATGCAACCAATAACTTCCCTGAGTTCACCGGTCGTTTGTGCCCAGCGCCTTGTGAAACCGCATGCGTGCTGGGCATCAACCAAGATCCAGTCACCATTAAGCAGGTTGAAGTCTCGATTATTGAAAAGGCTTTCGAAGAAGGTTGGGTTGCGCCTCAGGTACCCGAGAGAGTCAGCGGTCGCACGGTTGCTGTTGTTGGTTCAGGCCCTGCGGGCCTTGCTGCTGCACAACAGCTTGCTCGCGCAGGACACACCGTTGCGGTGTACGAGCGTGCAGATCGCATTGGTGGCTTAATGCGTTATGGCATTCCAGAGTTCAAAATGGAAAAGAGCATTCTTGATCGCCGTCTTGCCCAGATGGAAGAAGAAGGTGTGCGCTTTCGTCCGGGCGTTGAGATTGGCATTGACGTCACAGGTCAAGATCTTCGCAAGCGTTATGACGCAGTAGTCATCGCGATTGGCGCAACGAAGTGGCGCGATCTTCCTGTACCTGGCCGAGAACTCAAGGGCATTTATCAGGCCATGGAAGTTCTTCCACTAGCTAACCGCGTGCAAGAGGGTGACCTTGATTCGTCACCACTTGATGTTGCGGGTAAGCATGTGGTGATCATCGGTGGCGGCGACACAGGTGCTGACTGCCTGGGCACTTCGCATCGTCAAGGCGCAGCTTCAGTGACCCAGTTGGAAATTCTTCCAACGCCACCACAGACGCGACCAGATAGTCAGCCATGGCCGACCTACCCAATGACCTACCGCACGTCGAGTGCTCACGAAGAAGGTGGCGAGCGTTTGTTCGCCGTGTCCACCACACACTTCGTTGATGATGGCAATGGCAATGTGAAGGCGTTAGCTCTAGTTGAAGTTGAACCGTTTGAAGGCGGCTTCCGCCCAGTTGCTGGTTCAGAACGTGAAATTCCAGCTGATGTTGTGATGTTGGCGATGGGCTTCACTGGCCCAGAGGTCGACGCTATTGCTGAGCAGTTCGAACTCAAGGTTGATGGTCGCGGCAACTTAGAGCGCGATGCCAAATACGCAACCGATGTTGAGGGCGTCTTTGTGGCAGGCGATGCTGGCCGCGGTCAGTCGCTCATCGTGTGGGCAATTGCAGAAGGTCGCGCTGCGGCAGCTGCGGTTGATGAATTCCTCACCGGCAGCACCGCGCTTCCGGCACCAATTCCATCAACTGCACGTCAGTTGCTGGTCTAGTCAGATCCTTTGGTGGGGCTGCAGGGGAAACCTTGTGGCCCCACCGTTTTTTCACCTCTAGGTCACGCCGATGACATCGTTTACACACCATTTCCGGTAAGGTAAGCCTTATGCGCCGCGCCAAGATTGTTGCCACAATGGGTCCAGCAACCGCTGAATTGGACGCCTTGCGCGGTCTGATCGCTGCCGGCATGGACGTGGCCCGATTAAACCTCTCCCATGGCACCCACGAGCAGCATGCTGAGCAATATGCCCGTATCCGCCAGGCAGCAGATGAGAGTGGGCGAGCAGTAGGCATTTTGGCTGACCTTCAGGGGCCAAAGATTCGCCTAGGTAAGTTCGCTTCTGGTCCCGTGCTGTTAAACGTTGGCGATGAATTCATCGTGACTACCGAAGACGTTCCAGGTGACGCGAAGATGGTTGGCACCACCTACAAGGATCTTCCGCAAGATGTGAAGCCGGGCGATTTCGTGCTCGTTGATGACGGCCGTATAGCTCTTGAAGTTGCCCGTGTTGAAGGGCCACGCGTGGTCACGATCGTGAAAGAAGGCGGTCGAGTTTCTGACAACAAGGGATTCAACCTGCCAGGTGCAGCGATGAGCGTTCCTGCGCTCTCTGACAAGGATCGTGATGATCTTCGTTGGGCCTTGCGTATTGGTTGCGACATGATCGCGTTGTCATTCGTGCGAAGTGCCGCAGATCTTGATGATGTCCACGCAATCATGCAGGAAGAAAGCGTGCGCATCCCAGTGCTGGCGAAGGTTGAAAAGCCACAAGCCGTTGATAACTTGCAAGAAATCGTTGATGCCTTTGACGGTGTGATGGTAGCTCGTGGTGACCTCGGCGTTGAGTTGCCATTGGAGCAAGTTCCGTTGGTGCAAAAGCGCGCAATCCATATGTGTCGTGAAGCAGGCAAGCCAGTCATCGTGGCAACCCAAATGCTTGACTCAATGATCAGTGCGAACCGACCAACGCGCGCAGAAGCAAGTGACGTTGCCAACGCAGTGCTCGATGGTGCCGATGCCCTCATGCTTTCTGGCGAAACCAGTGTGGGTGCTCATCCGATCACTGTGGTGGAAACGATGGCTCGCATCATCACCCACGTTGAATCTGAAGCACTTGATCGCATGCCAGTGCTTGACGAATCACATGCCGGATCAACAAACCGTGCATTGACACATGCGGCTGTGTCAGTTGCTGACGATGTCAAGGCGACCTATCTCATTGCCTTCACCGAAACCGGTACCTCGGCTCGGTTGATCGCTCGCTGGCGCAGTGCCACCAAGCTTCTTGCTTTCACTCCCAATCAGCGCGTACGCAGCCAATTGGCGTTGGTGTGGGGAGTGGAGACTTTCCTCGTGCCACAGGTTGAGCACACCGATGACATGGTCATGCAGGTAGACAAGGCACTGCTGGATATTGGCCGCGCCACCGCAGGTGAGCGAGTGGTGATCTGTGCAGGTGTGCCACCGGGCGTTCCAGGCACCACCAACGGCATGCGCGTACACCGCATTGGCTCTTCTGGTCGTGGGTCAGGAATTTAGTTCACCAATAATTCCCTGTGAATGCGAATCTGGTGAGCAGCGCGCCCTAAGGCCCAGGGGGCCTGCAGTGTCTGGTGAAGTAAGTTCTTAACAAATGATTCTTCGCATCCAGGGGATGTTGGGACTAAGTCAATAGTCGTATGGGCAAACCCTCAACTTTCAAGTAAGGGTTGCAAAAGTACGTGGGTGAGCAGCGTCGTCTTGCCCGGTAAAGGCTCGCGAAATCCTCCACCGATCTAGGTTCATCACAATCTGATTCGGTTCGTGAAATGTCCGGTCTTGACTTGCTATTTCCTCACAAGTAACTAAAATTCACCTTGGCCTCTCAGCGGGATGTGAGGCTCAATTTCGTTTCCAAAGTAAATGATGGTTTCGAGGCCATGCGCTTTTCGAGGGTGAAGATGATGATGGGGTTCTTGCGCCGCTCGCGCCTGCACAGAACCTTGATCGTTTTGCTTTCAGTGATGGTCATTTCAACTGGCATCAGTACGGCGGTACCTGGAGTAGCCGCAGTTGCGCCCACCAGTGATGCGACGGAAATCCCAGAACAGTGTGACCCCACGAGTTCGCCTCTGATTCGACCGACAGCATCTCCAAGCGTGACGCCATCCATCACATCCAATCAGGCTGTAACGCCGGCTCCAAGTTTTTCGTTGGCCCCGTCAGCGTCTGCATCGCCGATGATGTCTGCCACACCCATGACTTCAGCATCTACATCACCGTCATCAACTGCCATCGCTCAAGCGCCGATATCAGCGACGCCTTCGGCAGTGAGTGCAAGTGCGAGTGCGACAGTAACCGCCCGTACAGCTGTGCTCGCGTCGGCTTCGTCTTCGTCTTCGCCAACACCAACATCGATGACTGCGCAAGCATCTGCATCCTCGACGCCGGACCCATCGGCATCTTCCACACCGAGCTCAACGCCGACCGTCACGGTTTCACCGAGTGCTACATCAACTTCAATTCCAAGCATCACGACTACTGCCAGCCCAACACCGACACCATCAATTACTTCGTGGATTGGTGTAAGTCCAACCCCAACCCCAACCCCAACCCCGAGCGCCACGCTTGGCGCAACAGGCTTGGCTCAATGCCCGGATCCGGTTACCAGTGTTCGCGCTGAACCTGGAAATAATCAGGTTACGTTGCATTGGGTTGAGCCTTCCAATGCTGACCAAATTGAAGTAACCGAATACTGGATCAAGGTCACGCCGCAAGATCGCGCCATCAAGGTCAAAGCTCCCACAGCTAACGCGGTTGTTTCGGGTTTGCGTAACGGCACTGAATATGAATTCATCATTTTTGCCACGACCCTTGATGGTGCGAGTAAGCCAAGTTTCCCCGTCAAAGCGACACCTTCAACAGGGATGGAAGGTGAAGTAGCAGGCTTGATCGTGAAGTTTGAAGCCGGCACAGCTGTGGCGGATGGCCAAGCCACTGTGCCTGGTGAAGAGCGCGTGAGTTCAGTGGACATGGAAGTAAACCGGCATCTTGGCCAAGGTGCCGTACTTGTTGCGCTTGATGAATCAGTTTCTGTCACTAAGGCCGAAGAAATTGCTCAAGAATTGGAATCTGATGCCCGCGTGCAATGGGCAGAGCCTGATCAATTCCTTTTTACGGCCAACGATGAATCTGTCGCATTGACGAATAGTGCTGACATGTGGAACCTCAATGGCCGTTACGGCATTGATGCACCCACGTCGCCAACTTCTCAGGGGAGCGGGGTCACGGTCGCGGTTATTGATACGGGAGCAACAAGTCACCCTGCGATCAACTCAAGATTAGTTTCAGGCTACGACTTCGTCTCCAGCCCCGATGCGCTAGCCGCCGTACGGCAAGGCGACAGTCGGCCAGTTGCCTTTGACGCTGACTATGTCGAAACCTCGACTTTCGGCGTTGTCGGACGCGATGCAAATCCGGCAGATCCTGGTGACTGGCGTGGTGCGGGTTCAGTTCGCGCATCAAGTTGGCACGGTACGAAAATGGCCGGGCTCATTGCTTCTGTAGCACCGGGTGCGCAAATCCAACCTATTCGAGCTCTGTCGTGGCGGGGTGGTTTGCTAAGCGACATCGCTTCTGCAATTACATGGGCGTCAGGTGGCGAAGTTGGTGGAGTTCCTGCAAATAGTCACCCCTCAAAAATCATCAACATGTCATTCGCCACCCAGGTGATCTGCCCAGTTGCATTGCAGCAAGCTATTGATGACGCCCGTGCTCGCGGAAGTGTGCTTATCGCTGCGGCGGGTAACGCGAATGACAATGCGAGTAACTATGCGCCTGGTAACTGCAATGGCGTGATAACGGTTGGATCGAGCACCAGCGATGGTGTGCGCGCTGCCTATTCAAATTACGGTGATGTTGTTGATCTTTCTGCACCTGGCGGTGACAACGCCACGCCGGTCAAAATTGCATCAAATAGTGGAACTACATCTCCAGAAACACCCGCTATGTCGAATGATTTCGGCACGTCGGTTTCTGCGGCGCATGTTTCAGCTGCAGCAGCGATACTCGTCGGAAAAACATTAGCTTCGAGTCCCGACGATGTGTACCGCACTCTCACGGGGCGTGCACATGTGAAACCTTTCGCGAATCCAAACTGCGATGCCAATCCTGACTACGAATGTGGTGCGGGAATTCTCACGTTGAATCTCGCGCAGATAGCCGCTGCAGGTGACACCGATTACTACATGAACTTCAATGGCACGAACCAACGGGCAAAGTCTTCGGGTTATTACCCAGTGGCGAACGGCCCGGACCAAGCCTTCACTGCCTCGGCATGGGTGTATGACACCAGTGCGAATGACTTTTGGCAATACATCATGGCGCAGAGTGCTGGTTCAGGATCCGACTTCGCCATTGGCACGGTGAACGGCACCCAGAACATCGTGGTCAGCGACTGGTTCACGGGCGTACTTCTACCCACCGATCAATGGGTACACGTTGCGGTATCAAGGTCTGGAACGTCAGCGACGCTCTACCTCAACGGTGGTGTCGCAGCTGTCACGAATAACTACGTGCCGCTGAACAACTTCACTAATCAGCAATTCCGAGTCGGCTCCTACATCGATGACCGATCTGAGTATTGGGAAGGCCGCATTGATCAGGTCAAGGTCTACAACTACGCCTTGTCCACCGCAGAAATCCTGTCGGATATGCAGTCGTGGGGCGCGGCCGCCGGAGCCTCGTCGAGTTCGCTTATTGCGCTCTACGATTTCAACGATGCCCTTAATGCCACTGTCACCAATCGGGGCTATCAGGGCACTCAGTACGGGATGGGCAATCTCGCATCGGAAAACGGGCCTTCTTACAGCGAGCTCGCTACGCCCTCCACCTCAGGATCCACCACCACGGTCATCTTCCGGCGCTCATACCTCACCTCGTTCGGTGGCTGGATCGCGCCCGCCGGCGTGACGACCTCGACCACACTGGTTGTCGGTGGCGGAGGCGCAGGTGGCTTCGACGGCGGTGGCGGTGGCGGTGGCGGTGGTGTCTACGACGGCTCCGTGGGTGTGAACGCCGGAGGTGCAAACACGGTGATCGTGGGTCAAGGCGGAGTGTCTCGCAAGGGCTACAACCCTGCGAACAACTGCTGGAACGGCAATAGCATCGGCGCAGTTGGCTGCTCCGGAAACGGTGGCACCACCAGCCAGTTCCAGGGAGCCAATGCCTCGGGCGGCGGTGGCGGTGGCGGCAAGAACGCCAATGGCGGTAACTACGGAGGAGCCCTCTCGGCTGCTGGTGCCGGTGGTGGTGGCGGAAGTGGCGATAACAATTTCGTGGGTGCAGGTGGCGCCGGCGTCTACTACGGCGGTAACGGCAGCGGTGGCCGCATGGGCGGTGGCGGTGGCGGTGCTTCAGGGGCAGGCAGTGCCGGTGCAAACTTCGATAATTACGGCGCAGGCTACGCCGGCAACGGTGTGACCAGTTCACGCTCAGGTTCGGCCGTCATGTACGGCAGCGGTGGCACCGGTGGAGCTTGGACTTGCGCGAATTGCATTGTGGCACCGCCAAGTGGCGGTGGCATGGGTGGATGGTTGGGCGTGGGTGGCGGATTCGCGACTCCGAACCAAGGCGGTGGCGGTGGTGGCGGCGGTAGCGACGGAACGCTGCCCGGCTATGGCGGTAACGGTGTTGTTGTCGTCACTTACTCGACCGTGCCGGCCGCTCCGACGTCGCTGACGTCGACCGCCGGTCAGTCCCAGGTCACGCTCTCCTGGGTTGCACCGAGTTACACGGGTGGCTCGGCCGTCACCGGATACCGCGTGCAGTACGCGCCGGTGAGTGGCTCCTGGTCAAACCCGAGTTCAGGCACGTGCTCGACCGCTACGACCTCGACGGCAACCTCCTGCACGATCACCGGCCTGACCGCCGGTACCGCCTATACCTTCCAGATGCAGGCCATCAACGGCAACGGCAACGGAAGCTGGGTGCAGTTCAGCAGTGCCACTCCATTCGGTGCACTGAGCACGTTCACCGTCACGACTACCGCGAGCGCGCCGATCGGGGCCCAGGTCGCGGGAACGGCATTCAACATACGCATCACTGCCAAGGATTCCGGCGGTAACACGGTCACCAGTTTCACGGGAACAGTGGATCTCACCTCCACTTCGCTGTTCGGTGCAAGCAGTGGGGGAACGACGACTGCCTTCAGTGCGGGCATCCTCGCGTCGAAGTCGATCACGCTCCTTCGCTCCGGCACGTCGCAGACCATCACGGCGACGCAGACCGGAGCTTCCGCGGCCGGAAGTTCAGCTGCTTTCGCGATCAATTCCGGCACCGCCACGCAGCTCCAGACCCTGCTGCCCGGTGAGACTGCTGCGCCGGGAACCGCCACAGGCAAGACGGGGTCGCCCACAGCTCAAGTCGCCGGAGCGAGCTTCACGACCACAGTGAATGCCGTCGATGCGAACTGGAATCTCGTCGCTTCAGCCACGCCAACGGTTCGCCTGACCTCAAGCGACGGCGCTGCGACACTGCCGGCGAATGCTCCTCTCGTGTCCGGGACGAAGGCGTTCACTGTCACGCTGAACACGATGGGTTCGCAGACCATCACTGCGGCAGACACCTCGGGCTCATCGCCATTGACCTCGTCCACGAGCACCGCCGTGAGTGTCGGCAAGCCGACGCAGGCGACCCTCAGCGTGAGCTCGGTCTCGGGCACTTACGGGTCCGCGCTGACGCTCACTACGTCAGGCGGTTCCGGCTCCGGCGCTGTGACGTACGCCGCGGTGGACGGCACGGCGACGGGGTGCTCTGTATCTGGAACTTCGCTCACCGTCACCCAGGCGGGCACCTGCCTCGTCACCGCCACCAAGGCCGAGGACGCGAACTACGCGCAGGCATCATCTGCCCAGACGACGGTCACCTTTTCGAAGGCACCTCAGGCTGCCTTCACCATCACCTCGGCCTCGACAGTTGTCTTCGGCGAATCCGTGACCCTGACCACCAGCGGTGGCTCCGGCACCGGTGCGGTGTCCTTCATCCCGGGTGGTTCCACCGGCACGGCAAGTTGCCTGGTTTCCAACGGTTCGACGAACTCGGTCACCGGTACGAATGCCGGCGGCACCTGCGAGGTCATCGGCGAGAAGGCCGATGATGACAATTACCAGCAGGTGCTGACAGCGCAATGGGTGACGGTGACGACAAGGCCCATCACCCTGACGGCGACGAGCCCCAGCGTCGATTTCGGAAGCTCGCTGGGTCAGAGCTACTCGGTCACCTCCGGCAGCCTCGCCTTCAGCAACGCGATCTCAGGCATGACCTACACCTATGCCGGTACCGGTTCGACCAGTTACGGCCCGTCGACGACGGCGCCGACGGCAGTAGGCACCTACTCCGTGACGCCTTCGGCAGTCGTGCTGTCCAACGGCAACGCTGCAAATTACGACATCACGTATGCGGTCGGCACCGTCACGATCAGCCGTGCCTCCCAGACGATCAGCTTCGCTCAGCCCTCCGGTGTCACCTACGGGGCGGCACCCTATGCGCTTGCGCCGACCTCGAGCTCGGGGCTGTCCGTCACGCTGACGTCGGGCACTCCGCTGGCGTGCTCGGTGGCCAGCAACATCGTCACGGTTGTCGGTGCCGGAACCTGCACGCTGACCGCTGCTCAGGCCGGTGACTCCAGCTACCTCGCTGCAACGGATGTGTCACGCAGTTTCGCCGTGGCCCAGGCGAGTCAGTCGCCACTGTCCATCTCCTCGGCGTCATCCGTGGCCTTCGGCGGCACGATCTCTCTCGGCACCACCGGCGGTTCGGGCTCGGGGGCAGTGACCTACGCGGTCTCGGGCCCCAGCACCTGCACTGTCAATGGCACCATTCTCACGCCGGGTAACACCGGCTCCACGTGCGTGGTCACGGCCACGAAGGCGGGGGACACGAACCACACCTCTGTGTCGTCGAGTGCCCAGACCATCACCGTCACCCAGGCCGGCCAGGTGCTGGCATTCACGTCGAGCGTGCCGGCGAGCCCGGTGGCGACTGGGAGTTACACGCCCGCTGCCTCGTCGACCTCGACAGTGACCGGCGCATCATCCGGTCTCACGCCGACCATCACGGTGCGAGCCGCGTCAAGTTCGGTCTGCACGATCAGTGGCGGGACAGTGAGCTTCCTAACCTCGGGCTCCTGCATCCTTGATGCGAACTCCGCTGCCACGACCAACTTCTCCGTAGCGAGCCAGGTCTCGCAGACGATCGTCGTGGGCAGCGCGAATCAGAGCATCACGTTCGCTCAGCCCGCGAATGTCACGTATGGCTCGGCTTCGGTCTCGATGGGGGCAACGGCTTCCTCGAATCTCGACGTCACGTATACCCGAGGTTCGGGCACGACCAACACGGCATGCTCGGTCTCGACTCTCGGTGCTGTCACCATCCTGGCCGTGGGCACGTGCGAGGTGGTCGCAGCTCAGGCCGGTGACAGCACGTATGCGGCCGCCTCGCCGGTCTCCCGCGCATTCGCCGTTCAGCCTGCCCTGCCTACGGCGCCGTCCATTGCCTCTGTCTCGGCGGCGAATCAGTCGATCACTGTCGGCTTCACTGCGCCGGGATTCACCGGGGGAGTATCGATCTCGGGCTATCAGATCGTGGCCACCCCCACCACGACCGGCACCACGGTCACTACTAACTCGTGCACTATCTCGCCGTGCTCCATCACGGGTCTGGCTAATGGCACGGCGTACACCGTGACCGTGGCGGCCATCAACGCGGCAGGAGTCGGCCCTGCTTCGTCGGCCTCGAGCTCGATCACCGCGGCCACGTCGGCTTACGCGGTGGGCGCCCTCTCGGCGATCCCCGGGAACACCACTGTGACCCTGCTCTGGACGGCCCTGACGAACCCACAACTGGGTGGCGGCACGTTCACTCGTTATGACGTCTATATGCGCACTTCAGGCACCTCGACCTGGAATCTGGTTTCTAACGCGCTCACATCGCAATCGGCTGACAACATCACGATCCCGGGTCTGGACAATGGCACCTCCTATGACTTCCGGCTCGTTGCGATCACCACGGCTAACGGCGTACAGATCCCAGGCAACACGACGGATGTCGTGCAATACGCCTCGACGACGACAAGCGCGCCGCGCAGCGTCACGGTGCTGGCCGCTACCGCGACCGAGGTTCAGGTCTCCTGGCAGGCGCCGCTCACCGACGGCGGCGCGCCACTGGTTTCCCCTTACTACTCGGTGATCGTGACATCGACGAATGCCGGGGCGAGCACTCCGAGAACCTGCGTATTTGCCTCTGCAACCGACCGCTTCTGCACGGCCTCGAACCTCACCAACGGCGCCGCCTACACCGTCACAGTCGCGGCGATCAATCGCATGGGTACCAGTACTCCGGCTACGACGACCTACAACGTGCCTTCCAGTGATGCGTCGCTCTCGAATCTCGTGGTGAGCGGATCCTCGGGAACCCTCGTGTTGAGCCCCGCGTTCATCTCGGCGACGACCGCGTACACCGCGACAGTCCCGAATAGCGTTTCCACTGTGACCGTGACCCCGACATCCACCATGGGTGGCTCAAGCATCACTGTTGATTCCGCCGCAGTGACCTCGGGCTCGGCCTCGTCGGCCATTGCCCTGGCGGTGGGCATCAACACCATTCAAATATTGGTGACGGCATCGGATCCTCGATTCACGCAGCGGTACACGCTGACGATTAGGCGAGATGTAGCGGCGGGCGGAAACAGCGGAACATCGAGCACCATCACGGTAAACCCGAGTAATGCTGTGACTCCGCCATCAGTAAGCATGTCAGGTTCTGAACTGCTGACTGTCACTGTTGATGGGGTGATGCAACCACGGCCTAAGTTCCTGACAAACACTTCGGCGTCAGGTTGGATAGTTTCTGGCCAGGGATATGACATATCGGTTGCTGCACGTAATGCAGCGAATCAGGAATTCCCAAAAAGCGCATCTGGAGTCATGCGGGTTCCTCAAGGTGGGTCACTTGTAATAGCGGGTTCTGGTGCCAATCCAGGAAGTGACGTCGCAGTATTCGTCATTCCTCGCGCAGAAACGCGAACATCAGCACGGGAGGGCTTGAATGCTTTGTATCTTGGTTCTGCTGTAGTCGATCGCTTCGGAACATACTCAAGCATCTTGACGGTGAACGCGTCCGTACCTGTTGCTTCCTATGTCTTGCAAGTGAATTCGGTTACGCAAGCGAATCAGGTGCGCTCAGTCAATATTCTCCTGAACGTCGTTGCTGCAGAATCTGTGAGCACAAACGGGCGACAAGGAAGTCTGGCAGGTAAGGCATTCTTCAATGCTCGCTCAACATCATTTACGTCGCGCGGTCTCAGTGACCTAAAAGCTATTGTCAGGAAAGTGCCTCGCGGTGTCCGTGACGTGAATGTTCAGGTAATTGGCGTTTCAGTCGGCAGGGGAAGCCGTGAAGGTAACCTCCGCCTAGCTGCACAGCGCGCTCGGAAACTTACGGACTACCTGGTTGGGCACGGTGTGCGCGGAAGATACAGCGTTGCTGTGTGGTCAAACTTTGAGGTTCGGTCGAAGGAATTTTCGGCAGAACCATGGGTATCGCGGACGGGTAAACCCCTCAGTACGGTTCGCATCATCTATCCGGTGGTGACCAATGACTAGTCCTATTCCTTCATTGCGCAGATCGCTGCAGGGGAGTTTCGGGATCTCGATCTAGTATCCGAACGCCTGCGTACATTCAGCGAGCCTGGTTAATTTCGTTCGGATTAGTCAGGTGGTCAGCTAGACCTGCCATCCGATAGAGTTTGCCCCGTTCGACCAACCTTTAAGTCCGTCCTGTGAGGCGGAGAAGGGGGTCCTGATGGGCTCTGCACGCGCGCACGATCTTCGGACCGTGCTTTCTGGCGATGACATCGCCCGAGCTAGCCGCCGTATCGCTCACGAAATCGTCGAAAAAGCCAAAGGCGCATCCGATCTCGTACTCCTAGGAATTCCCACACGTGGTGTCACGCTGGCTCACCGCATTGGTCAAGCCATCGGTGAAATTGAAGGCATTGACGTTCCGGTCGGTGCTCTGGACATCACCTTGTATCGCGATGACCTTCGCTTGCGCCCAGCCCGCGCACTGGAAGAAACCTCAATCCCCGATGGTGGCATCGACGGCAAGATCGTGGTGTTAGTTGACGATGTGCTCTTCTCGGGTCGCACGATCCGCGCCGCCCTAGATGCACTCAACGATGTTGGCCGCCCAGCTGCTGTTCGCCTAGCGGTGCTTGTTGATCGTGGACATCGCGAACTTCCTATTCGACCTGACTATGTAGGCAAGAACATTCCAACATCACCAACAGAGAAAGTGCGCGTGCGCCTTTCAGAAATTGATGACATTGACTTAGTGGAAATTTCTGCCGGGGGAGATGAGTCATGAGACATCTGCTTTCAAGCGGCGATCTTGATCGCGATCAAGCACTCCTCATTCTTGATACTGCTGCAGAAATGGCCGCGCTGTCAGATCGCAGTGTGAAAAAGCTGCCGACCTTGCGTGGGCGCACCGTTGTCAATCTCTTCTTCGAAGATTCAACGCGCACCCGCATCTCCTTCGAGCTCGCAGCAAAGCGGCTCTCGGCAGATGTCATCAACTTTGCGGCAAAGGGTTCATCAGTTTCCAAGGGTGAAAGCCTGAAAGACACAGCATTGACCCTTGAAGCAATGGGTGCTGACGCTGTGGTGATTCGCCACTGGGATTCGGGTGCTCCGTACCGCCTTGCACATGCCAACTGGATTGGTGGCTCAGTTGTTAATGCAGGTGACGGCACTCACGAGCATCCAACGCAAGCATTGCTTGATGCGTACACCATGCGTCGTCACCTTCGTGATGGCAAAGGAGCGCTTGAAGGTGTGCGCGTAGCAATCGTTGGCGATATCTTGCACAGTCGTGTAGCGCGATCAAATGTGTTGTTGCTCCAAACCCTTGGTGCTGAAGTCACACTCGTTGCGCCACCAACCTTGTTGCCCATCGGTATGGATGTCTGGCCTTGCGAGGTTTCCTACGACATCGATTCGGTGTTGCCAAAGGTTGACGCAGTCATGATGTTGCGCGTGCAACAAGAACGCATGCAAGCCGCGTACTTCCCAACAGCGCGTGAATACAGCCGCCTGTATGGACTCAATGGTGATCGCATGCGCTTTCTTCCTGAGCACGCAATTGTGTTGCACCCAGGACCGATGAATCGCGGCATGGAGATTTCTGCAGAAGTCGCGGATAGTGATCGCGCAGTCATGGTTGAACAGGTTGCTAATGGCGTCAGTGTGCGTATGGCAGTTCTGTACTTGTTACTCGGCGGGGCAAAGGAGTTAAGCGAATGAGTACGTATGTCATCAGAGGTGTGCGCCCATATGGCGAAGATGCAGTGGACCTCGTCATCACTGATGGCGTGATCACCGAGCTTGCTCCCGTTGGCGCAGGCAAGGGTGAAGTCATTGAGGCTGATGGCCTTATTGCGTTGCCTGGCTTTGTTGATCTCCACACTCATTTGCGCGAGCCAGGCCGCGAAGACGCCGAAACCATTGAGTCCGGTTCGCAGGCTGCAGCCCTTGGTGGATACACCTGCGTGCATGCCATGGCCAACACGGATCCAGTTGCTGACACTGCAGGAGTTGTTGAGCAAGTCTGGCGTATTGGTCGCGAGGTTGGATTAGTTGATGTGCGCCCAGTAGGCGCAGTCACTGTGAATCTTGATGGCACGCACCTTGCTGAAATTGGCGCGATGGCCAACTCGGCTGCTGAAGTCACCGTCTTTAGTGATGACGGCAAGTGCGTGCACGATGCGCTATTGATGCGTCGCTGCCTTGAATACGTGAAAGCTTTCGGCGGCGTTGTCGCACAACATGCACAAGAACCACGTCTCACTGAAAATGCCCAGATGAATGAAGGTGCACTTTCGGGCAAGCTCGGCATGGTGGGTTGGCCGGCAGTTGCTGAAGAAGCGATCATCGCTCGAGATGTCCTCCTTGCCGAACATGTTGATTCACGTCTACATGCGTGCCACGTATCAACGGCTGGCTCAGTTGAAGTGATTCGCTGGGCAAAGAGCCGTGGTGTCAATGTCACTGCTGAAGTAACCCCACATCACTTGATCCTCACGGAAGATCTCGTTGAGACCTACAACCCGGTCTACAAAGTGAATCCTCCACTGCGCACGAAGAAAGACGTGCTCGCATTGCGCGAAGCATTGGCCGACGGCACCATCGACGCCCTTGCAACTGACCATGCGCCGCATCCACATGAGCACAAGGATTGTGAATGGGGAGCAGCAGCCATGGGCATGTTGGGATTACAAACAGCCTTTAGCGTGGTCATGGAAACCATGGTGGAGCCTGGCTTATTGGATTGGCGCGGCGTCGCTGACCGCATGTCGGTACAACCTGCTCGCATCGGTGGAGTTGCATCCCAAGGTCAGCCAATTGAAGTTGGCTCGGTTGCCAACATTGTGGTGATTGACCCACAGGCGAAGTGGACGGTGGTTCCCGAAGCACTTGCCTCGAAGAGTTCAAACACTCCCTATGCCGAACGCACTTTCCCAGGCACGATTGTGCACACCATCTATGCCGGTCGACCAACCGTGATTGGTGGAGTGCTCGCGTGATCTCGATTCTCGCTGACGCACAATCAGCTCAAGTAACCAATTGGCCGCTGCGGTTGTTACTGGTTGCCGCAACCTTGCTCGTGATTGCTGGCTTACTCGCGCTCATGCGCTGGGGTTGGAAAGGTCGCGAACGTCGTCAGATTGATGTGTCGCGTCCGTTGCCTGTTCCGCCGCATGACGCGACTTTCGTCATCGATATTCCTGGCGTGTACATCGGTGCTGCGCGTGCTGGTGACTGGCTTGATCGCATCGTGGTGCATGGCCTTGGAGTGCGAAGTCGCGCTGCTCTCAATATCGGTGAACGTGGGTTATGGGTTGAACGCGTTCATGCGAATTCATTTTTTGTGCCGGCAGACGAGATCAATCGCGTTCGCATTGATCGCGGTATCGCTGGCACTGTGCGCAGTAAAGACAGTGTGATCGTGGTGACCTTCGCCTTAGGAACCACATTGGTTGATTTTGGTTTTCGCCCAGATGAAGATGCGGGTCGCGACGTGATCGTGCGGGCATGTATCGATGCTGGTTTCAATGTAGATGAATTAGTAATTACGAAGGAGCAGTCATGAGTTCGCGTGAACCAGCAGTTCTCGTCCTTGAAGATGGGCGGGTGATGCACGGTGAACGTTATGGCGCAGCCGGTGTGACCTTTGGTGAGGCGGTGTTCTCAACGGGCATGTCCGGTTACCAGGAAACCCTCACTGATCCGTCATATGACCGTCAGGTTGTCGTGATGACTGCACCACACATTGGTAACACCGGTGTGAATGAAGAGGATCTTGAATCAACCAAGATTTGGGTAGCGGGTTATGTCGTGCGCGACCCATCACGTGTGTCCTCGAACTGGCGTTCAAGTGGCGACCTGGCTTCAGCGTTAGACAAGCAGGGCATTGTTGGCATCAGTGGTGTGGATACCCGTGCGCTCACTCGTCACTTGCGCGAACGCGGTGCGATGAAGGTTGGCATCTTTTCAGGAGAGGCGGCCACGCTTTCTGTTGCCGAACTCTTGACTCAGGTGCAAGCAAGCCCGGCAATGGCTGGTGCGAACCTCACTGATGAAGTCAGCACCGATAAGGCGTACATCGTGCCCGCAGTGGGCGCCAAAAAATTCACGGTCGCTGCGATTGACCTCGGCATCAAGTCAATGACCCCAGAGATGATGGCGGCACGTGGCATTGAAGTGCACGTCTTGCCTGCGGCTACATCAGTTGATGAAATCCTGGCCTTGAATCCAGATGGTGTGTTTTTCTCTAATGGCCCAGGTGACCCAGCTACTGCTGATGCAGCAGTAGCAACCATGACCGCGATGCTGCAAAAGAAGATGCCCGTGTTTGGTATCTGCTTTGGCAACCAGATTCTTGGTCGCGCGCTCGGGCTTGGCACCTACAAGCTTCGTTATGGTCACCGCGGCATAAATCAGCCGGTTCAAGATCTACGCACCGGCAAGGTGGAAATCACTGCGCATAACCATGGCTTCGCTGTTGATGCTCCGCGCGATGGTGATTTCGATACGCCATTTGGCAAAGCTCAGGTTTCGCACGTGTGCCTGAACGACGATGTTGTTGAAGGTTTGCGATGCCTAGAAGTGCCTGCGTTCAGTGTTCAGTACCACCCAGAAGCAGCAGCCGGTCCACATGATTCGGCTTACTTGTTCGATGAATTTATTGAGTTAATGAGCACATCAGGAAAGGTGCGTGCCTAATGCCACGTCGTGACGACATCAAGAGCGTCATGGTGATCGGGTCAGGCCCCATCGTCATTGGCCAAGCGTGCGAATTCGATTACTCAGGCACTCAAGCCTGCCGTGTTCTTCGCGATGAAGGCATTCGTGTGGTGTTGGTGAACTCCAACCCTGCAACGATCATGACTGACCCAGAGTTTTCAGATGCCACCTACATCGAACCCATCACTCCTGAGTTCGTTGAGCGGATCATCGCTAAGGAACGTCCAGATGCGCTGCTGCCAACCCTTGGTGGTCAGACAGCACTCAACACTGCAATTGCATTGCATAAGAACGGTGTGTTGGAAAAGTACGGCGTAGAACTCATTGGTGCTGACGTTGATGCAATTGAACGCGGTGAAAACCGCGAGATGTTCAAGAAGATCGTTGCTGACATTGGTGCTGAAAGCGCCCGCTCAGTTATCTGTCACTCACTTCAAGAGTGCCTTGATGCTGTTGATGACTTGGGTTACCCAATGGTGGTTCGCCCATCATTCACCATGGGTGGCGCAGGTTCAGGAATGGCGTACAACGAAGAAGATCTTCGACGCATCGCTGGCGCAGGCCTACAGGCAAGCCCAACCACCGAGATTCTTCTTGAAGAGTCAATCCTTGGTTGGAAGGAATACGAGCTCGAACTCATGCGCGATCACCGCGACAACGTCGTGGTGATTTGTTCAATCGAGAACTTGGATCCAATGGGCGTGCACACCGGAGACTCCATCACAGTGGCCCCCGCGCTCACGCTCACAGACCGTGAATTCCAGCGCATGCGCGATGTCGGCATTGAAATCATTCGCGCTGTTGGCGTTGATACCGGCGGTTGCAATATTCAATTTGCGGTGAATCCCGAAGACGGTCGCCTGATCGTCATCGAAATGAACCCACGCGTGTCACGTTCATCGGCACTTGCATCCAAGGCCACAGGCTTCCCAATTGCCAAGATTGCTGCTCGCTTGGCTGTTGGCTACACCCTGGATGAGATTCCAAACGACATCACCAAGGAAACTCCAGCCTCGTTCGAACCGACCCTGGACTACATCGTGGTGAAGGTTCCTCGCTTCGCGTTCGAGAAGTTCCCGAATGCTGATTCGACGCTCACCACCACCATGAAGAGCGTGGGTGAAGCCATGGCGATTGGCCGTAACTTCACTGAAGCCCTGCAGAAGGCACTGCGTTCCTTGGAAAAGAAGGAAGCGGTGTTCTCGTGGCCAGCAACTAAGGCTGAGGTCAATATTGCTGAACTCAAGGCCACGATGGGTCGTCCGCATGATGGGCGCCTCTCGTTGGTGCAGTTGGCACTGTGGGCTGGAGTGTCACCAGAAGAAGTTTTCGACATCACCAAGATCGATCCGTGGTTCCTTGATCAGATCTGTTTGATCAACGAAATCGCTGATGAAGTACGCGCTGCATCGAAGTTGGATTATCAGGTCCTGCGCTACGCAAAGCGTCACGGCTTCTCAGATCTCCAGATCGCACGCTTGCGTGGGCTCACGGAAGCTGAAGTGCGCGGTCAGCGTCATGAGCTGGGTCTTCGCCCGGTGTACAAAACCGTTGATACTTGCGCTGCAGAATTTGCAGCCAAGACTCCGTATCACTACTCGGCATATGACGAAGAGACGGAAGCGATTCCAAGTGATCGCGAGAAGGTCATCATCTTGGGTTCAGGCCCTAACCGCATCGGTCAAGGTATTGAGTTTGATTACTCATGCGTGCACGCAGCCTTGACTCTGCGCGAAGCTGGTTACGAGACCATCATGGTGAACTGCAACCCTGAAACTGTGTCTACCGACTATGACACATCAGATCGCTTGTACTTCGAGCCGCTCACTCTTGAAGATGTGCTCGAAATTGTTCATGCGGAATCAGCAGCCGGAAAGCTCGCTGGCGTGATCGTGCAACTTGGCGGTCAGACTCCGCTTGGTTTAGCTCAGGTGCTCAAGGATGCAGGCGTGCCAATCGTTGGAACGTCACCTGAATCCATTCACCTTGCTGAAGAGCGTGGTGCTTTTGGTCGCGTGCTTGCTGAAGCTGGTCTGATCGCGCCTAAGCACGGCATGGCAGCTTCCTTCCCAGAAGCTCAAGCCATTGCGGCTGAGGTGGGTTACCCAGTGCTGGTGCGCCCAAGTTATGTCCTTGGTGGACGTGGCATGGAAATCGTGTACGACGATGCAATGCTGGCTGATTACCTCGAGCGCTCAACGGAAATCAATGTTGACCATCCAGTGTTGGTGGACCGCTTCCTTGACGATGCCATTGAAATTGACGTTGATGCTCTATATGACGGTAAGGAACTCTTCCTTGCTGGCGTGATGGAACACATCGAAGAAGCGGGTATTCACTCCGGTGACTCCGCATGTGCCTTGCCACCGATCACCTTGGGTGCAAGTCAGATCGAGCGCATTCGCAAGTCAACGGAAGCCATTGCCAAGGGTGTTGGAGTCCTTGGATTGCTGAACGTGCAATACGCATTGGCATCTGATGTGCTCTATGTCCTTGAAGCCAACCCACGTGCATCGCGCACCGTGCCATTCGTGTCAAAGGCAACCGCCGTGCATGTAGCAAAAGCTGCAGCACGCGTGATGATGGGTCAAAGCATTGCTGATCTGCGTAAGCAGGGGATTCTTCCGGAACTTGGCGATGGCGGAACTCTGCCTGATGGTTGTGCGGTATCGGTGAAGGAAGCAGTGCTGCCCTTTGGTCGCTTCCAAGGTGTTGACACAGTGCTTGGTCCAGAGATGCGTTCAACTGGTGAAGTGATGGGTCTTGATGACACCTTCGGTGTCGCGTTCGCCAAGGCCCAAGACGCAGCATCTGGCGCCTTGCCAACAAGTGGCACTGTGTTCGTCTCACTTGCTGATCGCGATAAGCGTGCTGCGATCTTCCCACTGATGCGCTTGAGTGATCTTGGGTTCAAGATCCTTGCCACATCAGGAACAGCAGATGTGCTGCGTCGCAACGGTGTGAAGTGTGAAGTCATTCGCAAGGCATATGAAGGCACCGGAGATGCAGGGGAGCCAACCACTGTTGATGCGATTATGAATGGCGACATTCAATTGATCATCAATACGCCGTATGGTGTGGGTGCTCGCCTTGATGGTTATGAAATTCGCACTGCCGCCGTGATGAAGGGTGTTCCTTCCATCACCACCGTGCAAGGTTTGGGTGCCGTTGTTCAAGGCATTGATTCCCTTCAGCATGAAGAGTCAACTGTTCGTTCGCTCCAGGAGCATGGAGCTGATCTCGATCGGCTCCGCGCGGCTCAACGCGATAGCCTCCTTGCCTCAACGAAGGAGGCCTAACCATGGCTCCACTGCAAATCACCGGTCAGGTGCTCGACGTGCGTCGAGCTGGCATGTACACCGTGATGTCGTTAACCGCGCCAGGCTTAGCTGAGCGCACCCGCCCTGGTCACTTCCTGAACATCGGTATCGGTGGCGAAGAGTCAGGGCTGTTGCTTCGTCGTTCGTTTGCGATCTATCAAGTGCAATCTCGCGGTGTGTATGGCGGATCAGTGGATATCGTGATCGGCGTGCATGGCAAGGGCACGCAGTGGCTCGTTGATCGTCGTCGTCATGATTACTTGAGCATTGTCGGACCACTTGGGCGTCCGTTCACGTTGCCGAAGGAGCCAGCGAACTGCATCCTGGTTGGTGGCGGTTACGGAACTGCACCGTTGTTCATGCTTGCTGATCAATTGCGTGAACGCGGTTGCCGAGTTGATGTTATTGCTGGCGCAGCAACCGAAGAGAAGCTTTTTGGCACGTTAGAAATTAAGCGCGCTGCTGCAACGTTGACTGTTACTACTGATGATGGTTCGTTGGGTGTGCAAGGTCGCGTCACTGATGTGCTTGACGACATCATCACCAAGACTCAAGCAGATGTCGTGTACGCCTGCGGGCCGATGGGCATGCTTTCTGCAGTCGCTGACATTGCAACTGCACGCGGTGTCTACAGCCAGTGCTCAGTCGAAGAATCCATGGCCTGCGGCGTTGGGGTGTGTATGACCTGCGTGTTGCCTGTCATTGGCGACGATGGCATCACTCGGATGGTGCGTTCATGCGTTGAAGGCCCTGTTTTCCGCGGTGATCGCGTGCGCTGGAGTGATGTGGGTACCGTCCCATCTGACACTCTCGGTGCTCCAACGGGAGGTCACTAATGTCTCGCGCACTTATTACTAGCGGTCCAGTTGACCCAACAGTGAATCTTCCATCAGTTGATATGTCGACTTCGCTTGGCTACTTCGAATCACCAGCTCCGGTGTTCACCGCTTCTGGTTGTGCAGCTGCGGGCAAGGAACTCGATCAGTTCTTCGACATCACGCAACTGGGTGGCATTGTCACCAAGAGTGTGATGATGAATGCGCGTTCGGGTCGTGCAACTCCGCGTATGGCCGAAACGCCCAGTGGGATGTTGAACTCCATTGGTTTGCAAGGCCCTGGCATTGATTCATTCATTGAAAATGATCTGGCATGGTTGCGTCAACGCGGTGCTCGCACAGTGGTGTCCATTGCCGGTGGCAGTGTTGAGGAATACGGCAAGTTGGCAGCCAAGCTGCGCACTGTTGATGGCATCAGTGCCATTGAGGTCAATATTTCTTGCCCCAACGTTGAAGATCGCGGCCAAGTTTTTGCTTGCGATCCAAACTCTTCTTCACAGGTTATTCAGGCCGTGCGGCGAAATTCTGATACGAAAATTCCAATCATTGCCAAGCTTTCACCTGACGTCACCAGCATCGTTTCTATTGCGCAGGCTGTTGAACGTGCGGGTGCAGATGCCGTTGCTGTCATTAACACCACCCTTGGCATGGTTATCGATCTAGATTCCATGCGCCCAGCACTCGGTGGTATCACCGGTGGACTTTCCGGCCCGGCAATTCGCCCGATGGCAGTGCGCTGTGTATGGCAGATCCACGAAGCATTGCCACACCTTCCAATTCTTGGCATGGGTGGTATTCGCAATGGTAAAGATGCGTTGCAATTCATATTGGCGGGTGCAAGTGCAGTGTCTGTTGGCACGGTGACGTTCCATGATCCGTCCGCACCATTGCGCGTTCAGCAAGAACTTGAAATCGCATTGGCTCAACGCGGCTTTGCAACCTTGCGTGAAGCTATTGGCTTTGCGCACCGCGGCCCAGATGTCGCTGTAGTTGAAGAGGAACAAGAGTGAATAAGGCACCTATCGCAGTAGCTATTGATGCGCCTGATCTTGGTGTGGTGCGTGCGTGGTCGCGGGCAGTGTCGCCTGTGGTCTCAACGCTCAAGGTTGGTCTTGAGGTGTATTGCCGCGATGGCGCTGCTGCAGTGCACGCGGCTCGTCAAGGTGCAGCGGAAGTTGGTTCACCGGATGTGCAGATCTTCCTTGATCTGAAATTGCATGACATTCCTGCAACAGTTGCTGGGGCTGCGCTTGCAGTTGCTGAACTTGAGCCAGCTTTTCTCACTGTGCATGCATCAGGTGGCGCGGCAATGATTGAAGCTGCTGCAAATGCTTTGCCTAACACCAAAATCACTGCAGTCACCGTGCTTACTTCGATTGATGAAGCAACGCTGGAAAGTATTGGCATGGCAGGCCCAGCAATTGAAGCTGCAGTGAGATTGGCGAAGGTTGCGGTTGGAGCAGGCGCACGAGCAATTGTGTGTTCACCTCTTGAGGTTGCGGCCATCCGTGCCGTTGTTCCAGCAGACATCACCTTGATCACACCTGGTGTTCGCCCAGCGGGGGCTGCTGTGAATGATCAAAAGCGCGTGGCAACTCCGCAGGATGCGATTGCATCGGGAGCAGATCTTTTAGTGATTGGTCGACCAATTACTGCGGCACCGGATCTCACTGAAGCGGCATGGACAATCGCGAAGTCCCTAGGCGCTTAAGTGGCAGCACCAGTCCGTACACCTGAACAACGAGCAGCAGCTCTGGATGCAGCGCTGCAGGCTCGGCGCCTTCGTGCGCAATTGCGCGTAGATCTCAAATCAGGTCAGTTGGATCCCACGGTCATTGTCAGTGGTGCCGAGCAAGATGCGATCTATGCAAATTTGCGCGTGCGGTGGTTATTGGAGTCTTTGCCAGGTGTTGGCCCGATTAAGGCTGAACACGTGATGGATCAATTAGGTATCGCAGCTACCCGCCGCGTAGGTGGGCTCAATGATCGTCAGCGTGCGATATTAGTAGAAACGATTTCCCGATGAGGGCCCCACTCGTTGTTGTGTCAGGCCCATCTGGCGTAGGTAAGAGCACCGTGGTGCAAGCCGTGCTGAGGCAATCGCCGGACGTGTGGCTGTCTGTTTCAGCAACGACTCGCGCCGCCCGCCCAGGTGAAGTCGATGGCGAGCATTACTTCTTCTTGAGTCAGGTGCAGTTCGATGATTTGGTCGCCAAGGGGGAGCTGCTGGAGTGGGCCACCTTCGCCGGCAATAGCTATGGCACGCCACGTAAGCCCGTGGATGAGCGTCGGGCCCAAGGCATCCCAGTCGTCCTAGAAATTGAGTTATTCGGAGCCCGGCAGGTTCGTCAGGCCGATCCTGGCGCTCGATTGGTATTTCTGGCGCCCCCATCGTGGGAGGTCTTGGAGGCGCGCCTACGAGGCCGGGGCACCGAATCCGAGGAGGCGGTTGCCGCTCGGCTGGAGGCCGCGAGGGTGGAAATGGCAGCCCAAGGGGAGTTCGACGAGATCGTGGTCAATACCGACGTCGAGACGGCCGCACAAACCTTGGTAGGCTTCCTGCATGACAACACCCCGCGGTGAGGGCATCGTTTACCCCTCAATTGACTCACTTCTCGAAAAGACCGACTCCAAGTTCTCACTTGTGAGCTATGCGTCAAAGCGGGCCCGTCAGATCAATGCGTACTACTCACAGCTGGGCGAAGGCCTGCTTGAGTACGTCGGTCCACTTGTTGAGACCCACTTGCAAGAAAAGTCGATCTCGATCGCACTTCGCGAAATCGACGCAGGGTTGCTCACCTCAGAGCCTCTCGAGGAGCAGGCCTGACCACCACTTCATTCGAGGCCGGTTCACCCATCACGGGTGGCCGGCCTCGAGTCGTGCTGGGGGTAGCCGGTGGCATTGCGGCGTACAAAGCCGTTGAGGTGTTACGCGGTCTTGCTGAATCCGGACACGACGTCACTGTTGTTCCCACCGATGCTGCACTGAAATTTGTTGGCGAACCCACCTGGTCAGCGCTTTCTGGAAAGCCCGTTGCCAGCGATGTATGGAGCAATATTTCTGACGTTCCACATGTGCGACTTGGGCAAACTGCAGATGTTGTTGTGATTGCACCAGCAACAGCTGATCTCCTTGCACGAGCAACACATGGCGTTGCCAATGATCTTTTGACCAACACCTTGCTCACTGCACGCTGCCCAATCGTGATGGCGCCGGCAATGCACACTGAAATGTGGGTGCATCCAGCAACCCAAGCCAATGTTGCGCAGCTGCGAGCTCGCGGAATTATCGTGCTGGAACCAGCCAGTGGTCGATTGACTGGTGCGGACACTGGGCCTGGTCGTTTACCTGATCCGTCCGCAATCGTTGACGCGGTGAAAGATGTTCTTCGTCGCAAGCCAACGAATGATCTTGCGGGTGTGAAGATCGTGATTAGTGCTGGTGGCACTCACGAAGCTTTAGATCCGGTGCGTTATCTCGGTAATCGCAGTAGCGGCAAGCAAGGTGTGGAGTTAGCGCGCACAGCAGTGTCACGTGGAGCCCACGTCACCTTGGTTGCAGCCCATATGCACGTTGAACCTCCTGCCGGTGTTGAGTTGGTGCGGGTGAGTTCTGCTCAAGATCTTTACGAAGCGATGTGTGCGCATACGGGTGATGTCGTGGTGATGGCTGCCGCGGTTGCTGACTTCAAGCCACACACTGAAGCTGGCAAGAAGATAAAGAAAGAACACCTTGATAGTGACCAAGTCTTAATGGAACTCACCACAACCGTTGATGTGCTCGCCAGTTTGGTCAAGCAGCGCTCAGGGTCGTCACCGCTGATTGTCGGCTTTGCTGCAGAAACGGCTGATCATCATGATCATTTACTCGAACTTGGCCAGTCCAAGTTGGCGCGTAAGGGCTGTGACCTGCTGGTGGTCAATGAAGTTGGGACCCAAGAGGTCTTTGGGTCTCATGAGAACAGTGTGGTGATCTTGGGTGCTGATGGCACCGCAGTTCAGATTGACCGGAGTTCAAAAGCTCAGGTTGCAGATGCGCTTTGGGACCTTGTCGCTCCACGGGTTTCCTAGGTTCAACAGATAGACTTCAAGTTCGCAATTGACGGGCATCCGTCAGCAATTAAGGGGTAGGGCAAGTGTCGAAGCGACTGTTTACTTCTGAGTCCGTTACCGAGGGCCATCCAGACAAAATGGCTGACGCCATCAGTGATGCGATCCTCGACGATCTCTTGCGTCAGGACCCAACGAGCCGTGTTGCAGTGGAAACCATGCTGACCACTGGCCAGGTTCATGTTGCTGGCGAAGTCACCACCTCAGGTTTTGCTGACGTGATGAACCTCGTGCGCGAAACCGTTCTTGAAATCGGCTACGACTCTTCAACCAAGGGTTTCGATGGCGAGTCTTGTGGCATTCAGGTGTCCATCGGCAAGCAGTCACCTGACATTGCCATGGGTGTTGACGATGCCTACGAAGAGCGCGCAGAAGGCTCATCGGATCCATTGGACCGTCAAGGCGCTGGCGACCAAGGCTTGATGTTTGGTTACGCCTGCACCGACACCGTTGAATTGATGCCACTGCCAATTTCATTGGCTCACCGTTTGTCAGAGCAGCTCACTGCAGTGCGCAAGGACGGCACCGTTCCTTACCTTCGCCCAGATGGTAAGACCCAAGTCACCATCGAATACGACGAGAATCAGCGCCCAGTTCGCATCGATACCATCGTGGTTTCCAGTCAGCATGCAGCTGACATCAACCTCGACACCATGCTTGCTCCAGATATCCGCAAGTACGTTGTTGAGCCAGTGCTTGAAGCCATTGACCTTGATTCCAAGGATTTCCGTTTGCTCGTGAACCCAACAGGCAACTTCGTTGTCGGTGGACCAATGGGCGATGCGGGCCTGACCGGCCGCAAGATCATCGTTGACACCTACGGCGGTATGGCTCGTCACGGTGGCGGTGCATTCTCCGGCAAAGACCCTTCAAAGGTTGACCGTTCGGCTGCCTACGCAATGCGTTGGGTGGCCAAGAACGTCGTTGCCGCTGGCCTTGCTACTCGCTGTGAAGTTCAGGTTGCCTACGCCATTGGCAAAGCGCATCCTGTTGGCGTATTTGTTGAGACTTTTGGCACCGGCGTGAAGAGTGACGAAGCAATCCAAGAAGCCGTGCTTCGCGTCTTTGATCTTCGCCCAGCAGCGATCATTCGCGATCTTGACCTTCTGCGTCCGATCTACCGCACCACAGCTGCGTACGGTCACTTTGGTCGCCCACAAGGTGTGAACTCCTTGCTCGACAATGCTGATGCTGCAAAGCGCACGCAGGTCGGACCAACATTCACGTGGGAAAGCACTGACCGTGCCGAGCAACTGCGTGAGGTTGCAGGCCTCTAGCCTGTTCGCGTGAGTGATCAGCTTGAGTTTCTGCCCAAGCGCACCAAACCGGTGCGCAAGGCTGCGTCTCTTGCTGAAGTAAACCCTGTTGCACAGGTGCGCATTGATGCACCATTGCCGCATCTTGATCGCATTTTCGATTATTCGATTCCTGCTGCCCTTGATGAGCAGGTGCAATCAGGCGTGCGGGTGCGTGTGCGCTTTGCTGGTCGCTTGATCAATGGTGTGGTCGTTGGACGCATTGCTGAAAGTGAAGCCAAGAGTCTGCGCCCATTAGAGCGGGTGCTTGGGCCAGAGCCAATCCTCACGCCAGCAACTACAGCACTCGTCACAGCAACAGCAGAGCGTTTCGCGGGAACCTTTAGTGATGTATTTCGTTCAGCCGTGCCGCCAAGACATGCTCGAGCTGAAAGTGCGCCTTTAACACGAACGCCAATCACCACCGAACTCACTGAAGAAAACTGGGCATCGTGGGATCGATATGTGCATGGTCGTGCGTTGTTACAACGCGCAAGTGAAGGTCGCCTAGTGCATGTGCGCGGAGTTTGGGGGAGTGCGCCAGCTCAATCGTGGACCTCAGACGTTGTTGCATTAATCCGCGCAGTACTTTCACAAGAAACAGGTGGCGTGCTCGTAATAGTTCCTGATGCCTGGGATGTGCAGCAACTTGTGAGCGCCACGAATGACCTGAAAGACACTCGAGCACTCTTAAGTGCAGAACTTGGCCCAGAGCGCCGGTATCGAGAATTCCTTTCTGTGTTGCGTGGTGAAGCACGCGTGGTGATTGGCACACGTAACGCAGTGTTTGCGCCAGTGAAAGATCTGCAACTCGTGATCGTGTGGGACGACGCTGATGATGCCTGTTGGGAACCGCAAGCGCCGTATTGGAATGTGCGTGATGTTGCGGCGTTGCGTTCGCAACTTGAAGGTTGTGCGCTTCTTGTTGGTGGGCCTTCACGCAGCGTGGAAACCCAAAGTTGGATTGAAAGTGGTTGGGCAACAGCCCTTGAGCCTGAACGTGATTGGTTGCGCGCTCATGCGCCGGTGATTCGCGCCTTGGAAACCGAAGATCTTGCACGCGATCCAGCTGCAGCGTCCGCACGTATTCCGCATACTGCCTGGGCTGTTGCCAAGGAGGGGTTGCGCACGGGGCCCGTGTTGATCCAAGTGCCGCGCAAGGGTTACTTGCCGTTGCTGTCCTGTCAGCAATGTCGCGAACCAGCGTTATGTGCGTGCGGTGGCCCGCTCTCCATTAAGTCCAATAATGCAGTGCCGCAATGCATGTGGTGTGGAGCACTCGTTGGTAACTGGTCGTGCACGAATTGCAAGAGCACCAAGTTCAGAGCAGTAGCAACAGGGGTTGAGCGAACTGCGGAAGAATTTGGTCGAGCCTTTCCTGGCACGCCCATCATTTGGTCTTCAGGAGACAACATTCATCGCGAGGTCGATGCAACACCTGCACTGGTCGTGGCAACTCCGGGGGTTGAACCAATTGCAGCAGATGGCTATGCAGCAATCGTGCTCCTTGATGCTCGCGGCCAGTTGATGCGCACTGGATTGCGGGCGAGCGAAGAGGCAGTGCGCCGTTGGTTTGCGGCTGCGTTACTTGCACGACCAAAAGCACATGTCGTGCTTACGGCTGATCATGCGTTGACGTCAGTGCAAGCGCTCGTGCGTTGGGACGCTGGCTGGTTTGCCATGCGTGAGCTTGCTGATCGCAAGGCAACGGGGTTGCCTCCTGAATCACGAGCAGCAGTACTCAAGGGTGAGCACAATGATCTGATCGAAGTGATCACTTCATTAGAAAAAAGCATTGATGTTCGGGTTTTAGGACCAACGGACGGCAAAGCGATTGTGCTGGTGAATCGCCAAGATGGAGCGCAATTAGCGGCTGCTTTACATGCGATTACTGCGGCTAGAAGTGCCAAGGCAGCGCTCGGTGCGGTGCATGTGTATCTGGATCCTCGGGAGCTCTAACTACGTCAAAGAGCGATAGACATCTCGACGATGTCCGATGCGGATGACGAGAATGATGAGTTGTTCATCAAGAACTTCGTACAAGATTCGAAAATCTCCAACGCGGACTCGGTAAACGCCATTCTCACCCGTGAGTGCAATGCAATGAGGCGGGCGAGGATTGTCCGAGAGTAATTCGATAGCGGCACGTATGCGTTGTTGATCGGTTCGCTCTAGAGATCGTAAGGACCGTTCAGCCTTAC